>PFQT01000030.1 GCA_002788135.1 Candidatus Yonathbacteria bacterium CG_4_8_14_3_um_filter_46_25 | reverse complement strand
AAAGGGTTTTGGCGAAAATCAAAGCGCGATTTTGGCTTCTGCAAAATCGCTCCATATTCTTAATTCCGAACAAGTTACTACTGGTGCTGGGGAGAGGACTTGAACCTCCATGGATCGCTCCGCTAGCTCCTAAGGCTAGTGCGTCTACCAATTTCGCCACCCCAGCGTTCTGTGGCTTTTCCCCTTTGCTCTTTGTCCGCCCAGTAGGATTCGAACCTACGACCGTTCGGTTAAGAGCCGACTGCTCTACCAACTGAGCTATGGGCGGATTTGGAATATTCTACCAGAAAAGTGATGAAAATGGTAGTATGTGTACTGGGTCAGTGTATAATTGTTTGATGTTTTAATAGTTTTCTGTCTTACTCAATTAAAAACATGAAAAAAGTAATAAATGAGTTTAAGAAATTCGCGATGCGGGGAAATGTTGTTGATTTGGCGGTTGGTGTTGTAATCGGGACCGCGTTCGGGAAGATCACGAATTCCTTAGTCAACGATATCATTATGCCACCGATCGGGGCGATCACCGGAGGTGTTGATTTTTCAAAATTGTTTCTCATCGTCAAGGATACTGTCGGGGATTCTCCGGCAGTGGTCATCAATTACGGCTCGTTCATTAATACGGTTCTTGATTTTCTGATCATCGCTTTCGCGATATTTATGGTGGTGAAAATCGTGAATAATCTTAAGCGCGAGGAAGCTGAAAAGCCGTCTGACCCAACGGAAAAAAACTGCGTATATTGTCTCTCAAAAATTCCCATACAAGCGACACGGTGCGCGTATTGCACTTCTGACATCAAGAAATAGATGGTGCGTTTTGTAAAGAACGGCTGGTTCGTGGTATACTCTTGCCGGGTTCCAGCACTTTATAACCACCATAAGGAGCTTTGTGATGATCGAATTAAAGATCGTGATACTCGTTCTCTACACCGCGTTTATTCTGTTGTATGTGCGTACGGTGACCGCCGGGCGCACGCTTGCTCGAATTCGTGCTCGACGTATCGGCGATATCAATGAAGAGTATTTCCTTCAGAGGCATCGGAGGTCGGCTATCGGGGCGCTTGTCAGTATCGTTCTTTGCATTGTGCTCATTGAAGGACTGGTAAGTATAGAGCGAGTATTTCATAAGGGCGAACGCGTGCAGGAAATTGGCGATCAGTTGCTCTACTTTCACCTCTTCTGTGCAGGGGTGTTTCTTGTCACGTTGTACTTCGCTTTTCGTCCATACACGGGATTAAAAGCCCCGCTTGTGCATCGACGGTTCGCGTACGCGAATCTCGTCTCGGCTGTTTTTGTTTTCCCGACGGGACTCTCTATGCTCTGGTTGTTCTAACGCGACACGGCGCCTCTTTTGGCGCCGTGTTTTTTAGTGCCGTAATTATACACTTTGCGCGAACCTATTTCACACGCGCGGAGCGCGTGTGAAATAGGTTCGCGCAAAGTGTATGATTAGAGCACAAGTAGAGACATTTTCAGGATTAGGAAAGAGGAGCGGATTTTGC
>PFQT01000057.1 GCA_002788135.1 Candidatus Yonathbacteria bacterium CG_4_8_14_3_um_filter_46_25 | reverse complement strand
TCTCGTGATGCCGACTCAATACTATTCGTCTTTGTTTTCATGGTCATGTTCAAGCTCCGTAAGGTCGGTCATTACGGATGGAATGCCCAGATCATAGAAAATGCTTTAAAAGCAACGTTATTGCCTGTCGTGAAGCGATTAGTTACCTCTAAAGACTCTATTGTGTATACCGGTAAATGGCGTGGATATGACGGGCTCGTTTTTGATGGATACTCCTCCGCGAGACCTTGCGGAGGATGATATTGCGGAAGAGCCACAGAGGGATATGTTACCCTTTGTCACCCCAATCTTAGCAGAATGTCACCCCATAAGGGTAACTGTACAGGTGCTTGAACAGTTTTTTGTTTTGGTATATAGTTATGGTCGCCGTCCGTTATGCGCGCTGTAATTTACTGTCGGGTCGGTTTTTTTAATTTTATTTTTTATTATGGAGAGAGATTATCCGCTTGAGAAAGTACGCAATATCGGGATCATTGCGCATATCGACGCCGGAAAAACAACGACTACCGAGCGGGTTTTGTACTATACGGGTGTTTCGCATAAGATCGGCGAGGTGCATGAAGGTACGACGGTTATGGACTGGATGGAGCAGGAACGGGAACGCGGTATTACCATCACATCCGCCGCGACGACCTGTTTCTGGGCCAAGACCGACGATCCGAAAAAAAACAAATATCGTTTTAACATCATTGACACGCCCGGGCATGTTGATTTTACCGCCGAAGTGGAGCGATCGCTTAAGGTGCTTGACGGCGGGGTAACCGTCTTTGACGGAGTTGCCGGCGTTGAACCGCAATCGGAAACCGTGTGGCGACAGGCGGACAAATACAAAGTGCCGCGTTTGTGTTTCATTAACAAGCTTGATAGAACGGGCGCGTCGTTCGAGCACTCGTTCAAGACTATCATTGATCGGCTTTCAAAGAACGCGGTGAGGATGCAGATACCGATTGGCGTTGAAGAAAAGCATGAAGGTGTTATCGACCTTCTTAAAATGAAGGGATATCTCTTCGAGGGAAACATGGGAAATGAGATCAAGGAGATCGAGATACCGGATAATTTCAAGAAAGATGCCGAGAAATTCAGGAACGAGCTTGTTGAGAAAGTTGCCGAACACGATGAACAGCTCGTAAATGATTATCTTGAAGAGAAGGAAATTTCCATTGATGCGCTAAAAAAGGTCATACGAAAAGCTGTTGTTGCCGGTGAATTGTTTCCGGTATTTTGCGGATCTGCGCTCAAAAATAAAGGAGTTCAGCTTGTTCTTGATGCCGTTATCGACTACCTACCGGCACCGACGGAAGTGCCACCGATCAAAGGCATCAATCCGGAGACTGGGGAAGAAGTTGAACGAAGATCGGCCGATGATGAGCCGTTTGCCGCGCTTGCGTTCAAACTTCAGACCGATCCATTCGTTGGGCAATTGACGTACTTCAGAGTGTATTCCGGTATACTTGAAGCTGGATCATATGTTTACAATTCCACGACGGAATCAAGAGAGCGGATCGGGAGAATCTTGCGCATGCATGCGAACGATCGCGAAGAGGTCAAAAAAGTGTATGCGGGGGAGATTGCGGCCGCGGTTGGACTTAAGAATACGAAAACATCAGACACGCTTTGTGACGAGGATCATCCCGTTGTGCTTGATCGGATCCAGTTCCCTGAGCCGGTCGTCTCACTGAGGATTGAACCGAAAACAAAAGCCGATCAAGAAAAAATGGGAGTGGCGCTCGCAAAACTTACCGCGGAGGACCCGACATTTCGAGTCACGACCGATTCTGAAACGCTCGAGACGGTCATCTGGGGCATGGGCGAGCTTCATCTTGAGATCATCGTCGACCGCATGAAACGGGAATTTAGCGTTGAAGCCAATGTCGGCAAGCCGCAAGTTGCCTACAAAGAAACCATTACCAAGCCGGCCGAGGCGGAGGTTAAATATGTTAAGCAATCCGGCGGGCGCGGCCAATACGGGCATGTGAAGATCCGCGTTAAGCCACTTGATAAAACGGTTGATGAAGAGAAACTGCCAAAGAACACGAAGAGAAGTGAGGGATTCGAGTTCGTTAACAGTATTCGAGGAGGTGTTATTCCCCATGAATATATCCCGGCGGTTGAAAAGGGTCTGAAAGAGGGAATGGATCGTGGCGTTGTTGCCGGCTACAAGATCGTCGATGTGTCGGTTGAACTCTACGACGGGTCATACCATGAAGTTGATTCTTCGGAAATCGCTTTCAAGATCGCGGCATCGCAGGCGATCCGGGAGGCGGCTCGTCGAGCGAATGCCGTGCTCTTGGAGCCGATAATGAATGTTGAGGTGGTCACTCCGGAACAATTTATGGGTGATGTCACCGGAAATTTGAGTTCAAAACGTGGACAGATCGAAGGGATGGAAGAGCGCGGCATGAACAAAGCGATCCACGCGCGTATTCCGCTTTCGGAAATGTTCGGCTACATCACCACATTGCGTTCGATGACTGAAGGGCGAGCGAGTTTCACCATGGAGTTTGCGAGCTACGAGACCGTTCCCCAGAACGTCGCCACCGCGGTGATTGCCGGGAGAAAATAATGGCTTACTGAACGAGACAGGGAGTTGACTATTGGCGTTATTTTGATAGTATAGCATTTACACGCAATTTGTGTTCTTTGTTTGCGTTAGTAAAGTCGAAAAAATTATTAACTTTTATTAATCAATAATTTAAAAGTATATGTATCGGCAGGCGGACTTTGGCTACTGTTCTCGCGCGTCAAAGCTCGCACACCGATACTGACATCAAAAAAATATGGCAGAAGCATTTGATAGGACAAAGCCGCATGTGAACGTTGGCACCATCGGTCATGTCGACCATGGAAAAACGACCTTGACCGCCGCGATTCTAAACTCGTTGCGTCTTGCTGGGGAGAACGTCAAGATGAAGGGAGTTGACGAGATTGATTCCGCTCCCGAAGAGAAACAGCGCGGCATCACCATCGCGCTTTCTCACAACGAGTATGAAACGGACGCGCGTCATTACGCGCACATTGATGCGCCGGGGCACGCAGACTACATTAAGAACATGATCACCGGTGCCGCACAAATGGACGGCGCGGTCTTGGTAGTTGCCGCAACGGACGGAGTTATGCCTCAAACACGCGAGCACATTCTTTTGGCGAAGCAGGTTGGCGTGCCGAAGATAATCGTTTTCCTTAACAAGTGCGATATGGTGTCGGAGAACGACTTGATCGACCTTGTCGAAGAAGAGGTAAGAGAGCTCCTTACGAAATACGAATTTGATGGGGAAAAAGCGCCAGTCATCAAAGGTTCGGCGTTGAAGGCGCTTGAAGCAACATCTATTGACGATGAGTGGGTGAAGAAAGTTCTTGAACTCACTAAAGCGCTTGACGAATATATTCCGATCCCGAAGCGTGATGTCGATAAGCCGTTCCTTATGCCAATTGAAGACATCTTCTCAATTGAAGGACGTGGTACAGTGGTGACCGGACGTATCGAGCGAGGAGTTATCAAGGTCGGTGACGAAGTCGAGATCATTGGAATGAAAGACACCGCGAAGACAACGGTAACAGGTATTGAAATGTTCAACAAGTCCCTCTCGGAAGGAATGGCGGGGGACAACGCTGGTGTCCTTATTCGTGGAATAAAGAAAGAAGATGTTACTCGTGGTCAGGTTTTGGCAAAACCGGGAAGCGTTACTCCGCACACGGAATTTGAGACAGAAGTATACGTTCTCAAAAAAGAGGAAGGCGGACGCCACACGTCTTTTGTCAGTGGATACAAGCCGCAATTCTACATCAGAACGACCGATGTGACCGGTGAAATGACACTCCCTGAAGGCACTGAGATGGTCATGCCTGGTGACACGGTGAGCAAACTCAAAGTAAAACTGGTTGCGCCGGTTGCGCTTGAAGAGCAAACGCGGTTTGCTATCCGCGAAGGAGGAAGGACTGTTGGAGCTGGTGTTGTGACAAAAGTAATAGCATAGAAGGGGCCCGTGTCTAGTGACGGTACGGTCGTTCCATGAGGCTAGATCAGACGTTACTCTCAATAACTATGGCAACTAAACCGCAAGAAAAAAAACAGAAGGTAAAAGTGACCGCTTCCGTTGAAAGTGCGATACAGCGGCTTCGTATCAGAGTGAGGGCGTATGAGCATAAGGTGCTTGATATTTCCGTGAAGCAGATAATGGACACCGCGCTTCGTTACGATGCGACGGTTATTGGGCCTATTCCTTTGCCGACGGAGATAAAAAAGTACACAGTAAACAGATCAGCATTTATTTACAAAAACGCGCGAGAACAATTTGAGATGAGGGTCCACAAAAGACTCATCGACATATTAAGTCCTACGCCGAAAGTGATCGAAGCTTTGACGAACATCAGTCTTCCTTCCGGTGTGGATATTGACGTGAAGATGGTGTAGGCGCGCGCGGCACACACAAAAAATCGATTCGCCTTGCGCTGTTGTGGCAAGTATGGTAGCGTGTATGCCACATACAAGTTTCCGGCTCGATTGTTCGGACAAAATTATCATGGCAAAGTTTATTCTCGGAACAAAACTGAATATGTTTCAGGTCTTTGACGAAGAAGGGAATTGCAAACCGGCAACACTTCTTTTGGCGGGACCAATTGTGGTGACTCATGTGAAAAACAAGGAGTCTGATGGCTACACCGCGATACAAGTTGGGTTCGGAGAACGACAAAAAAAGAACATCAACCGTGCGCAACAAGGACACTTTGGAGATCGGGGGGATTTTCGTTTTGTGAAGGAGTTCCGTGTTGACGATACCATGCCGTGGAAGGTCGGAGATAAGATCGACGTATCGGTGTTTGTGAAAGGAGATGTTGTTCGCACGACCGGTATCTCAAAGGGAAAAGGTTTTCAAGGTGTGGTGAAGCGTCACGGCTTCAAGGGTGGGCCACGCACTCACGGCCAAAAACATTCCGAGCGTGAACCGGGGTCAATCGGTGTCGGCGGTGTCCAGCGTGTTTTTAAAGGAATGCGGATGGCTGGCAGAATGGGCGGGGAAAAAATTACCGTAAAAAATCTCCAAGTACTTGACGTAGATGCGCACAAAAACTTTCTAGTAGTATCAGGAGCTATTCCGGGAAGGCGTGGTACTTTGATAGAAGTGAGGAATTAGCGTAGAGAATCATGGAAGCGACCATATACAACGTAAATGGAAAAAAGAAAGGGAGTATCTTGCTTCCCGAACACGTCTTTGGATTGCCGTGGAATGGCGATCTGGTGCACCAGGTCGTGGTTTCTATGCAATCGAATGCGCGGATGTCAATCGCTCACACGAAGGATCGAAGCGATGTTTCCGGAACCGGAAAAAAACCGTGGCAACAAAAAGGAACGGGTCGCGCGCGGCACGGTTCGCGAAGGTCTCCGATATGGGTCGGAGGAGGTGTTGCGCATGGTCCTACGAATGAGAAAAATTTTTACAAAAAAATAAACAAAAAAGCAAAGGCAAAAGCACTTTCCGTTGTCTTGTCGGAAAAGATGAGGAATAGCGAGATCCTCTTTATTGATACGGTTGACACGGGAGAGATCAAAGCGAGAAAAGCGAAAGAAATGCTTGTTGCCATGGGTTCTATCCCGGGATTTGAGAAAATATCCGGAAAAAAAACCAATGCGGCGTACATCGCGCTTTCCGGAAAAAACGCAGTGACGGAAAAAAGCTTTGGTAATTTTGGCAATGTCGGCGTGGGAAGTGTTGCGAACATTAATCCTCTTATTTTGCTTAAGTATAAATATCTTATTATTTCTGATCCAGAGGAGTCCGTTGGCGTTATTGAAAAACGACTCTCCAGGACCGAGACCGTCGCATGATTACTTATGGCTATTTTAGATACATTCAAAAAAGAAAAAAGCGAGTCTGGCTCAGGGAATAAAACTTCCGCTCGGACATCGTCGGCGAAGGGCGCCGCGGGAAAAAAGAACGACACAGCAAAGCTCGATCAAAAGCAGGTTATTGCGAGCAGGAAGAGGGTTAACACGCATGATGTTTTAAGAAGACCTCACGTCACTGAAAAAGCGACTATGCTTGCCGAAACGAATACTTATGTGTTCGAGGCAGATGCCCGTGTGGGCAAGACAGAAATACGGAAAGCTATCGTTGAGCTATACGATGTCCATCCGCTGAAAGTGAATATTACGAATGTTCCCGCTAAAACGATTATTTCCAAAAAGGGTGTAAAGGGAGTCAGACCGGGAAAGAAGAAGGCGATTGTGTATTTGAAAAAAGGAGATAAAATTGATACGCTGTAATTTTTGGCAATGGATTAACCGCAGAGTGCCATTATGAAAACATACAAACCGACAACACCATCAAGGCGTCACATGAGTACGGTTACTTACCGCGGCGTTCTTTCGGTTTCTCGTCCGGCAAAGGCTCTTACGAAAGGGGGGAAACGTCATGTGGGGAGAAATAACCAAGGGAGGATCACTACGCGTCATAAGGGCGGCGGACACAAGCGGCTCTTTAGGGAGATTGATTTTCGATATGACAAATTTGATATTCCTGCAAAGATCGAAACGATAGAATACGATCCTAATCGATCCGGGTTCATTGCTCTTGTGTGCTACGCCGACGGCGAGAGAAGATATGTCCTTGTTCCAAAGTCTCTCGGGGTCGGTGACAATTTTACGGTTTCTGAAAAAGCGCCTGTCGTGGCGGGGAATCGTTTGCCGCTTAAAAAGATACCTACCGGAACTTTTGTGTATAATGTCGAAATCAAGCCGCGTGGCGGTTCAAAGATCGCGCGTTCCGCCGGAAGCCACGCGGAAGTTGTCGCTAACGATGCCGGCTATACGCATCTCAAAATGTCTTCGAGTGAGATCAGAAAAGTTCCTGAGACTGCATGGGCGTGTGTTGGAACTGTATCAAATGAAGAGCATAAATTACGCGCTATCGGAAAGGCGGGGCGATCACGATGGCTCGGCATTCGTCCGACTGTGCGTGGTTCGGCAATGAACCCGGTCGACCACCCTCACGGAGGAGGTGAAGGGCGTTCGGGTCGCGGGAGAAGGCGCGCGGTCTCCATGTGGGGCAAACCAACCGGAAAAGGACAGAAAACTCGTCGTGCGAAGAAGTATTCCAACAAGCTTATTCTCGCAAGAAGGAAAGTAGGTAAAAAGCGGAAATAGCCGTACATTCGCAAAAATATATTGAAACACACTTTTCGGTTTTTGCGTGCAGTGCGACTTATCGCAAGGGTGATGTACAGTTAACCTCATAAGATTAACTGTACAGGTGTGTTCAAGCCACTGAACATAATTGACAGTTAACTAGAGACTCTTTAGCTCTTTTTAGCCCGACCTTTTTGTTTAATTTCACATCAATAAATTCCAT
>PFQT01000011.1 GCA_002788135.1 Candidatus Yonathbacteria bacterium CG_4_8_14_3_um_filter_46_25 | reverse complement strand
AAAAGAGTAAGGAACATTTTTTCTTTTTGGGGTTACCGAGTGAAGCGAGGCGGTGGCGGGGCTTTCGTGGAGCGTACGATTTAGTTTCAAGCCATCACGCACGCGGGGCGTGCGCATTAGTCCGTTTGCTGTTCGAAAAAGGTTCGAGCAAAGCAGAGTAATACAGCACATTTCATAACTTGGTCGGAAAATTCCCCCGCGCGCTTGCGCGCGGTGTGGAGAAGGGGGTGGGCGAAATCCGAATTGGTCTTGCAAGCAAAGGCGAATTCGGTGGGCGGGCAGGAAAGCAAAAAATGAGACGGCAACGGATTCTTCTTTTTTCATAATCCAAAAACATATATGAACAAACCAAAATATTTTCTCTACGCGCGAAAGTCCACCGAGGATGATGATAAACAAATTATGAGTATTGAAGCTCAACTTTTTGAGCTTCGTGAGTTCGCGCGTAAAGAAACTCTTGAAATTCTTCAGGAATTTCAAGAGTCGAAAAGCGCAAAGAAACCGGGTCGTGAAAAATTTGGCGAGATGATGTCCCGCATAGAATCAATGGACGGTGTTGGCATACTAGCATGGCACCCGGATCGTCTTGCTCGTAATTCCATTGATGGCGGGCGCATAATCTACGCCGTGGACACGACCAAAATCGTTTCTTTGCGTTTTCCGACATTTTGGTTTGAGCCAACCCCGCAAGGTCTCTTTATGCTTCAAGTGGCGTTCGGTCAATCGAAATATTATTCCGACAACCTAAAACAAAATGTTGAGCGTGGAATCCGCCAAAAACTGCGCCGTGGCGAATGGCTGACAAAAGCGCCTTTTGGATATGTAAATAATGTTAAGACGAGAAATATTGAACCTGATAAATTGAAATCTCGTCTTGTTGTTCGCGCTTTTAAGGAATTCGCCACGGCGCAGTTTTTGGCGGATCACGGCGTTGTTACTCGCAATGGAACGCCACTTAGCAAATGTGCCGTCTCCGCGATGCTTTGCAATCGGGCATACCTCGGTTTTGTAAAGCATCACGGCGAATGGTATGACGGCACATTTGCGCCAATTCTTTCTCCCGATTTGTTTGAAGCCGTGCAGAAAAGATTGAGAGAACGAGCCAAACCTCGCAAATCAAAGAAACATCACAATTTTCCATTTACCGGACTTTTTCGTTGTGGCGAGTGCGGAGGAATGATAACCGCGCAATGGGCAAAAGGTCATGGCGGTTTGTATCGCTATTATCGTTGCACGAAAAAGAATGGAAAATGTGGACAAGGGTATTTGCGAGAAGAAAAGCTCGTCTCTCAAGTGAGAGTTCGGCTTCAACAAATCACGCTTCCCGACGACTGGATTGACTACATGACACGAAAAACGGACGAATGGGAAAAAGAAGAAAACGTATCGTCGGGAAACGTTGTCGAGCGGATTAGAGGCAATGAGCGAGAGACTCAAGAGAAGCTCGACAATTTGATTACGCTCTATCTTGACGGCGATATTCCAAAAGCAAATTATCTCGCCAAAAAGGACGAGCTTCTCTTGCAAAAAGTCTCTCTCGCTCACAAAATGGACTCCGCTCGACAGGAGAGAAAGAATTGGGTC
>PFQT01000062.1 GCA_002788135.1 Candidatus Yonathbacteria bacterium CG_4_8_14_3_um_filter_46_25 | reverse complement strand
CGTTGTTACCGCGTCGCTCTTTACCGCCACTGTCTGCACAAGGGCTCCATCAACAAAAATTTTGATGTTTGCCGTTTCATTAGGGTCGAGTTGCCAGTTACCGGAAACGATAATAGGGTCAACGATGGTATAGGATTGATTGACATCGGGAGTATTCCACGCGGTAATAATCTGGCCATGCCCCGGTCCCGAACCGTTGTACGCCGCAAACGCGCGCCCGGAAAAGAGGAGAGTGGCGGCAAGTAAAAGAAAGATGATGATTTTTTGTAGCATTGAGCCAGAGATATTCATAGTTGATGTGTTTAGTTGGTCGTCGTGCTCCGGCTTTTCATATATTCAAGACTCCGTTCCATTTGTATTCTTTGCATCTGCTCCGTAAGTTCCGCGCGTTCTTCATCGGTCAAGTCGCGCTCACTCACAACCCATGTTTTGGGACGTTCGTTGCTTTGATTTGTAGCAGGTTGCTCGCTTTGCCGCGCCAAGTAGGCGATGGCGGCAAGAATCAGGATGAATACCGCAAGAAACGCCGGCAGAAGCCGCGATGAGAGTAGTTTTGCCGCGGTCGTATTTTTTTGATGATCGTTTTTTACCATGTACTCTGCCACGCTATATTCCACTCCATTGCTGAAATTATACCTCGAATAAACGCGCGGCGGGAAGTGGATAACAAAGTTAGTCATCGCCGCGCGAACCGCGCGGCAGACGCGGACGCAATAACGAGTCCGAGCATGATGACAAGCCAATTCTCATAATTTTCATGCCAGCGAAGCGGATTCCGCGGAAGAATTTTTTCAATTCGCGTGCCGGCATCACCCGGGGTCCACCCGTCATACCATACCGCCATCGAGGTGCAGTCGGTCTGTGAGTCAACAGTAACCGCCGCTCCCCACGAAGAGCCGCCGTCGGTTGTTTTCGAATAGGCGCACACGCCCGTCGAATCTACGTAAAACGAGTACCCCGTCGACTGTGAAATAAAAACTGTTTTAGGAGAGGCGCTCAAGTGCTCCGTAACAGCCGTGCTTACGGCGTTGTCGATTGACGATTGCGCCGCAAGTGCCTGTTTTACCACTGTCGGGATATTGACGTCACCGCGATCAACGACATCCTTGTCCTTCATCGCCCAGTACAGGTTGTCTACGATTTTTGACTCGTTGAGTTTGTTGATGACGAGATCGATCGGAAAGCCAAAAAAAACGTTGCTGATCGTGAACGCAACAATCAGAATACCAGAATATATTTTTTTGAGATTAGTAATTCGCCACATAGTCGTACACGGTTTGTGAGATTTCACGCATAATCTCTTTCACTTCCGCTTCGTCCCGGCCTGCAATCACGACGGTAAGCAGGTAGGGTCGGTTTGACACATAGACAATACCTGAATCGAGATAGGTTTTACTCGGACCTCCTTCGCCTATTTTGTGTGAAAATTTAATTCCTGCCGGTAACCCCGATTGTAAATAGTCGTTGAAAGAGGTTTCGGAGAGCCACTCAAGCAATTGTTCGGAATGCTCGCGGGAAATTGAGCTCGCATAATACAGTGCGCGAAACACGCGCGAATATTCTTTTACCGAAAGCAATTGCCGTTCGTCCAAAACCTCGTCAAGCCCCATACTGTCGCGCATGAGCGCGAAATCTTCAGTTGAGAGATTGCGTATCAAAATGCGATGAGTGGTGTTGTCCGATTCAATGAGTATGGCCTTGAGGAGCTCCTCAATAGTAAACGTAGCGCCAATAGAGTTTTTATAGTATTGCTCGCCGTAGTTCGGATCTATATCGCCTGCAAAAAGAACGAGCTTGTTATCAAGACGCCACTCTCCTTTCTCGATTTTTCTCATGACCGCTATCGCTGTCGGTACTTTGAGCAAGCTTGCCGGATACACGCGCACATCGGGATTGACGGAGATGTTTGCGCCGGTTTGCAAAAATTCAAAATAAATTGATGCCGTTTCTAGCTTTCTGTCTAGAACGATTTTGTTAAGTTTTTCCCGGAGCGGTTGGATGTTGGTGATGAAATGTTCTTGAGCAACAAAACTGCGCGACAGATCAACCATGGGGTATGGATTCTCAATATTGCGTATCGCGTCCGGCCGTTGGCTGTAGAAATAGAGTCCCGCAAAGAGAATCGCCACCGCGGTGCCGAGTGCGGCGGCAATGAGATATGCGCGGTTTTTTTGTTTTACTTTTGCAAGCTCGGAAGCATTACTCATAGGTTTATGATATTTATCTGGCAGATCATCGAGGAGTCAGGAGTGTCTTTTTTGCTGTAGATGATTGGAATGTTGAAATCCCCCCGGCTGGACCCTGTTTGATTTGCGATGATTATATCCACAACGGTTTCCAGAGCGGTTGGACTATATTGGTAATCGTTGTTTTTTAAAAATCTGATATCAATGCCGGTCGGCAAACTGCCGATTTCCACCTCATATATACCGCTCTTATCCGGATAAAGCAGAACACCCGCGCGCGCGATCCATCCTGGAGATATCAACGCGGAAAAATTCCGCTTCGCACCGATGCCTCATTTCCGGGTTTGCGAAGATTTCTCTGTCCAACGTTCGGACGGAAAGCGCGGGTGACGGAGGCGTATATTCCGCAACGGCCGATTGGGACTGTTCTTCACTAACCATTTCAATTTCAATGGGTTCTTCTTCGCCGTCTTCCTCTTCTGTTCTTCCAGAATAATCCGCTTCTTCCTCAAACAATTCAGACGTTCCGCCGCCTCCGCTAAATACGACTGCCGCCAATAAGCCCGAACTCTCGCTTTGCGCCTCCGTTTCCGCGCTCTTTTCCGGCGATTGGTTTTCATATTCAACCTCCATCCACATGGCATCCAGATAAATTTTTCGCGTATCGTCAAAGGTGGGCACTGTGTAAAGAGCGACTTGCACTCTCTTCAAATCAGCGATGGATGAGAAAATGTCCATCGGCATTTCAAAATTGATGTCAGGACGTATCTCCGATATATACCCGAGCGACTCCCATTGTTCGCCGTCAAGTGTGTAACGAACTTCCATGATCGCGCCTTCCGGAATGGCGAACTCAGTTGACGATGCCATGTCCGTGGTCGGTGGTTGCGATACTACGTCAATAATCGGCGTTGACGATGCCATGTCTGTGGTCGTCGTTGATGTCTCGATGATTACTTCTTCCGGGTCTACCTCTTGCGCGCGGACGGTAGGAAAGAAAAGTGAACGGATGAATGAAACCTCTTCGGCGGGCACTGGTTCCGCCGGTGACTCGTTTGGCGGAAGTGTTTCCGTGTTCTTCGCGTGGGTTGGTTCGGGATTTGATTCAATGACTGGTTCGGATACGGGTTCAGTCATCGACTCAGGTATGGATTCGGAGGTTGACTCAATAGCCGGTTCAAACGCTGGTTCAGGCATCAATTCAGATGTCTGCGCATCTTCAGCTTCAACCGGAGCAAAATATTCTTCCACGGTTTCTTCCGTGATAGTTGAAACGTTTTCTGCCGATTTCATAATATCAAGCGTTTCGTTCGTAGAAGACGCCACGTCTGCCGTACCTTCTTCCCGTTCTATCGGACTTTCCATCGCCCATGAAAATTTTAGAATAATTCTCTTACGAAGCGCGTCCTCCGGCATTTCCCCCCCGAAATTCCCCGCAGAAAATCTGCGCAATGGAGTCGAAGACGGATGCCGAGTTGTCATCGGAATACATTTGATCATTGCCGCTTGAAACGTTGGGGATGCCTGCCGCCCTATCCGTATTTTTCCAACCACCAAGACAACTGGCGGGATACCATGTGGCGACCTGCGCCCGCGTGTTTCCGATGTAGCCAAAAAATAATATTCCAATAATCAAACAAGCACATAGAACAAGCGCGGAAAAATAAAAAAAACGTTTTCGCAACCGAAAAGATTCGTTGAACACAACGCTCATGTTGGAATTATAACAGGTTTATCCGACACGGTGCTAGGGGAAATGTCAGTCATCGCTTCGTTTCTGCCCCGGAGTATTATCACGCGAGAGACCCCGCGGACAAAAATCGGCAACGACCACGATGCCGATACGAGGAACGACCTCGCGTTTTTACTTGCCGCTTCACTCGTGAGCCAGCAGAGGGACTCGAACCCACGACCTGAGCTTTACAAAAGCCCTGCTCTACCAACTGAGCTATGCTGGCCTATTTATGGTGAACGTACTTGAACTATTTTTTGCGCTTCTTCAACTCTTCTTTATGATGCGCAATGTCTTTTAGAAAAAAAGATGCCGCTCCCCTTTTTGAGTGTTCGGTGTTGTCATTCATTTTCGCCACAAGAGACGCATATTTTTTGCGAATGCTGTTTTTCGCGAACATGACCGTATTCTTTGCCGCGGGAACAAGCATGTTCATGACATAAGAAAACAATCGTCGTATCCGAGGATAGAAGACGGTTGAAAACGTCCGGCGGGGAAACCAAAGCGTTGCCTGCTCCGCAGACCGTTCGTCATCAATCCGTTCCGCCGCCGCGGTTTCAGAAAAAGGAACGACAAACCGGTATCCGATCATCCCGACGGTACCCGCAAGAGAAACAAGAAACAATATCACTAAAATAGACATGCAAAAACTACTTTCCCGCCACGGAGAACCTCACGAACCGCGTTACCTCGGTTTTCTCGCCGAATTTCTGGACCGCGGCGGTAATAATATCCTTTATGGTTATTTCCGGGTCTTTTACGAACGGCTGTTCAAGCAGTGTCCGTTCGGTCAAGTATGCCTGTATTTTCCCCGCGAGCATTTTTTCTTGTATCGCTTTCGGCTTACCCGATTTTTCAACATCCGCAAGACAGAGTTCTTCAATCTTTTTCTTCTCTTCATTGGAGACGCGGTCGACCGACACAAATTCCGGATTATTCGCGGTAACCTGCATTGCGATGTCGTACGCGAGTTTCTTGAACTCCTCGTTCCGCGCGACAAAATCGGTCTCGCACGAAAGCTCGACCATCGCCCCGACATTTGCGTTGGTGTGTACGTACGACGCGATAACGCCAGCGCCAAGAGACCGATCCGCTTTTTTGGAAGCAATCTCGCTCCCCCTCTTCTTCAAGATCATGATCGCCTTTTTTACATCGCCGCCAGCCTCCTCGAGTGCTTTCTTGCACTGCATAATCGATATGCCGGTTTGATCGCGTAATGATTTTATTTGTTCCGTGGTAATACCCATAGAGAGGATGAGGTGCTTATTCCTTTACCGTTCCCGCGCGATAAGCGGCGACAATACGATCAGTAAAAAATGCGATGCTGGTGATGGCCGCGTCGTTGGCCGGTATCGGGTAATTCGACCAGCCCATGTTGCAGTCGGACCCGGAAATACTCACCACCGGGATGCCGAGATTGTGCGCTTCGGCCACCGCGATATGCTCGCTTTTCGGATCAATGACAAACATCGCCGCTGGAAGCTCTTTCATGGAAACCAGCCCCGAAAACAGCTTATTGAACTTTTCAATCTCTCGAGTTAAATTGAGCTGTTCTTTTTTGGTGTATTTGACGAGCTCTCCGCGTTCTTTTTTCGCCGACAGATCGGCAAAGTACTCGATCCTTTTCTTTATTTCCAAAAAATTCGTTAACGTGCCTCCAACCCAACGATTGGCGACATACGGCATATCGAGAGCGGTTGCGGCGGAAACAACGATCCGCCGCGCTTCATTCTTTGTGCCGACAAAGAGGATAGTATTTTTCCGCTTCCCAAGCGTTGCGACAAACGCTTCGGCATCGGCAAGACAAGATGCCGTCTTTTCGAGATCGAATATTTCGACGCTATTCTTGACGCCGAATATGAATTTCTTCGCGGATGAATGTCTTCTTGATTTTGAATACGCGAAATGGGCGCCAGCGGCGAACATCCTATCAAGCGTCTCTTTTTGGCCTTTTTCGTCTGTGTTTATCATATCACTTTTCATGAAGAAGAAGTTTAGCAAAAATCGTCACGAAATGCAAATTGGCGATTGGCGTTCAAGCAGCCTCGCGTTTAAGAATTTTTGCCGACACGCCGATCCTCTTCGGCAATGGCATCAATGATCGGATCGAGACCTCCCGCAAAAATCTTTTCAAGATTGCTCCATGAACGCTTGATGCGATGGTCGGTAACGCGATCCTGCAAGACATTGTACGTCCTTATTTTTTCGGAACGATCTCCTGTCCCTATTTGGTTCTTCCGCTCCGACGACACCGATGTTGCCTCTTTCAAACGTGCTTCCTCCTCGAGCTTCGCAATGAGAATACTCATCGCCTTTTCTCTGTTTTTAAGCTGACTCCGTTCACTCGTGCACCGCACCATGATTCCGCTCGGTTTATGGACAATCCGAACGGCAGTTTCGACCTTATTAACATTTTGTCCGCCAGCACCGCCGGAACGTGAAAAGTCGATCTCAATATCGGCGGGAGATATTGTTATGGTACTTTTTTTTCGTATCGGCATGACCGCGATTGATGCTGTCGAGGTATGAATACGCCCCGATTTTTCTGTCGCTGGAATGCGTTGAATGCGATGCACCCCCATCTCAAATCGAAGTTTTCGATACACATTCATCCCTTTGATCTCAAAGGATCCCTCCTTGTACCCGCCAAGCTCGCTTTCCGATTCATGAAGTATGGTGAATTTCCATCCTTGTTTTTCAGCGTACCACTCATACATCAATGCAAGGTCTCTCGCGAAAATCGCCGCTTCTTCGCCGCCGGCGCCGGCGCGAATCTCAAGAATAATCTCATTCGGGTATTCATCTTCTTCGCGATCCGAACGCATGATCGATCGTATCTGATCGAGAATAGCTTTTTTTTGCGATACAAGCGCCGCGATTTCTTCGTCGGCAAGTTCTTGCATCGAGGAATCCTCCCCTGCCATCCTTATAACTTCGCTCTCTTCACGCGACAGGCGTTCGTATTCCTGCGCCAGAAAAGTAGTCTTGGGATTTTTCTTGAGTTCGAGAATATCCGGAACGTTAAATTTTGTTTCGGTCGTATTCATAGATCAGGTTCGCGCGTGTACATTCTCTTGCTTCCGCGCCTAAAGAGAGTGGCGCAAAAAATTATTTTGTCCCCGATGCAGCCGCCTGCCGCTTTTTGAATTTTTCAACTCGTCCTCCCGTGTCAAGTATCTTTTCTTCGCCGGTGAAGAACGGGTGGCACGCGCTACAGATCTCAATTTCAATCTTCTCCATGGTTGATCCAGTGGTAAAAGTAGCACCGCATGAACACGTCACTTCCGCTTTTGGATAGTATTTTGGATGTATCTCTTTTTTCATAACAGATAGTTTATACCAAAAACGTCCTATTTTTGCAATGACCCGCATAAGGCCACCCGCTTTTGCGCTCTTGCGGCAATTGATTGGCTGGTAATGATAAGAGGAATTGTACCGGAGAAAGTTTGTTTCCGAAAGCATAGCGCGCGCGCTCGGTGTTGTACCACGCAAGGTAAGACATCAGCTTGCGGTTGAAGAGAGCGGGCGTCATAAGGTCGCCCGTGTGGAAATCAACGAACTCATCCTGGATCGCGCGATTGAACCGTTCCACATGGGCGTTCATCTTCGGGGTCTTGGGATAGGCGTGGTAGCGGGTGAGATGAAGCCGGCGCACTTCTTGGTCAAAGTGTTTCTTGAATTCAGAACCATTGTCGGTCAAGACGAACTGAAATGGGAAAGGGAATACCTGGCAAAGTACATCACTTGGGAGTCCGACTCCCAAGTGATGTACGCGAGAACATAAAGGCGGAAGTGAATACTATGATGGCCCAGACGTAACAGCGGCGTTGGAAGAAGTTGGGACCTACAAAGGAAAGTCCTTTGTAG
>PFQT01000006.1:14740-37468 GCA_002788135.1 Candidatus Yonathbacteria bacterium CG_4_8_14_3_um_filter_46_25 | reverse complement strand
TTCTGGCAGTATTTTCGTGTTTCCCATTGTTTTCAAAGTGCTCGTCTACTGTCAACTATACACTGACCCAGTGCAAGTATTGTATATTTTGCTTTAGCTCTGCTACAATGAAACCGCTAAAGCTATGGGCATATACGATCACAAAAAAATAGAAAAAAAATGGCAAAAGCAGTGGGAGAGAGACGGCTTGTATAAAGCTTGCGAGGATCAAAGGAAAGAAAAATGCTATGTGCTTGATATGTTCCCCTATCCGTCAGGCGATGGGCTCCATGTTGGGCATCCCAAGGGCTATATCGCCACCGATATATATTCACGATTCAAAAAAATGTCGGGGTTTAACATTCTTCATCCGATGGGATGGGACGCTTTCGGCTTGCCGGCAGAGAACTTCGCGATAAAAAATAAAGTGCATCCGCGTGTCGCCGTCAAAAAAAACATCAAGCGGTTCAAGGAACAGCTTCGTGGCATCGGTTTCAATTATGACTGGGAGCGGGAGATCAATACGACTGATCCGAAGTATTATCGGTGGACACAGTGGGTATTTCTCAAAATGTTCGAGAAAGGCCTTGCCTACGAGTCGCATGAGCCGATCAACTGGTGTCCGTCGTGCCAGACCGGTCTTGCCAACGAAGACCTCGACGGCAACGCATGCGAGCGGTGCGGTACCATCGTTGAAAAACGATTGATGCGCCAATGGATACTCAAGATAACGGCGTATGCTGACCGGCTTCTTCGCGATCTCGACTCGCTTCATTGGCCGGAATCCATCAAGACATCACAGCGCAATTGGATCGGCAGAAGCGAAGGCACTGAGATTGATTTCAAACTTGTCGATGTTCCCGGGCAAAAAGACGGGGCGCACAGCGTGAAAGTGTTCACCACGCGGTCGGACACGCTCTTTGGTGCCACTTTTCTTGCTATATCCGCGGAGCTTGCATGGAAATGGATCGAGAATGGATGGCAGGTTGATGTCGAGATCAAAGAGTACGTGGAAAAAACGATCGCGGAAAACGCGAAGCGGTCATTTAAAGAAAAAGAAAAAACCGGAATTTTTTCTGGTGTTTCCGCGATCAATCCCGCGCATCAAGAGAAAATTCCAGTGTGGATAGTGAACTACGTGCTCGGCGATGTCGGTACAGGAGCGGTTATGGCGGTTCCGGCGCATGATGAACGCGACTTTGAATTTGCGAAAAAATATCAGTTACCGATACGCCAAGTGGTTGCGGAGAAAAACGTGGATATTATGGGGGTCGGCGCGTTAATTGAAACTAAAGAAGGCAACTTTGTCTTTCAAAAAAGAGGCGGTAATGCTTCAACACATCCGAACACGATCGCTCTTTTTGGCGGGGGAATTGAAAAAAATGAAGATGTGTTTGCTTGCGTACGGAGGGAGCTTGAAGAAGAACTTTCCTTGAAATTGGAAATGTATCATGAAATCAATGTTATCGGCGATTTTGAAAGTCATAACCAGCCAGAGAGATATTTGAAGGCATTTCACGTGCGCAATGTTGACCGAAACATCCTCGAATTACGCGAAGGGGAAGCAATCGTTGAAATGACACTTGACGATGCTGAAAAAAATTCTCACGTTACCGATTTCACAAAAGATGTGATCCGCGCCTTCAGAAACGGGATCAACAGCGCTTTTGTCAGTCCCGGCATCCTCATCAATTCAGGGAAATTTGACGGAATGACAAGTTCTGAAGCAAACGATGCCATTACGAAATTTGTGGGAGAGAAAAAAACGGTTGTGTATAAGCTTCGCGACTGGGTGTTTTCTCGCCAACGCTATTGGGGCGAGCCAATCCCGATTATTCACTGTGAACAGTGCGGCATTGTGCCGGTTCCGGAGAGCGATCTCCCGGTCATGCTTCCCGAAGTCGAGTCATACGCGCCGACGGGCACTGGCGAATCGCCGCTTGCCGATATCTCCGAGTGGGTAAACGTGAAATGTCCGAAATGCAGCGGGCAGGCGAAGCGGGAAACGAATACCATGCCTCAATGGGCAGGTTCTTCCTGGTACTATCTTCGTTATATCGATCCGCGCAACGAGAGCGCACTGGTAGACAAGGAAAAAGAAAAGTACTGGTCGCCGGTCGATATGTACGTCGGTGGCGCCGAGCACGCGACGCGCCATCTTATCTATGCTCGATTTTGGCACAAATTTCTCTACGATATCGGAGTGGTGAATTGTGCCGAGCCCTTCGCTCGCCTCGAGCATGTGGGGCTTATCGCGGCGGAAGACGGACGAAAAATGAGCAAGCGGTACGGCAACGTGGTGAACCCCGATGATATTGTCGCCACCTACGGCGCGGATACCCTGCGCCTCTATGAAATGTTTATGGGGCCGTTCGATCAGGGAGTGCGCTGGAGTACGGATAGCATCGTCGGGTCGCGCAGGTTCATCGAGCGGGTATGGAAACTTCAGGAAAAAATTTCTGACGATGACGAGCAAAGCATTGAAATGGCCATACATACGACGATTAAAAAAGTTGGTGGCGACATCGAACAATTCGGTTTCAACACGGCAATCGCGCAGATGATGATCTTGGTGAATGAAATGGAGAGGGTTGATTCCATCGGGAGGAGACAATATGAAATACTACTCACCGTGCTTGCTCCTTTCGCTCCGTATGTTGTCGAGGATATTTGGAACGGCGCGCTTGGACACTTGTCTTCAATACACGAGGAATCGTGGCCGTCTTACAACGAAGAGAGGATGCGAGCGACGAATGTCGTAATCACGGTTCAGATCAACGGGAAAGTGCGGGATCATTTTTCCATGCCGGCAGATTCGAGCGGAGAGAAAGTGGAATCGGAAGCGCTTGCGCGGGAAGGGGTTCAAAAATGGATTGCCGGCAAAGAAATCAAGCGAGTTATTTATGTGAAAAATAAGATTGTTAGCATTGTAATATGACACATTTTTTCGGTTTCGTAATCAAAAGGTTGACTTCCAATACTATTAGTGATAAAGTTCACTTTACATACTATTATTGATCGGCTAAATAAAAATAGAAAACGACATGGCCGTTATATCTTTTAAACCAAAACAAATTACCAAGGGATTTCTATTGTCTGTCCCTGATCGGGCGCGAAATGTCCTTATTCAGCGATTTGGCTTGGGGGACGATGCCGAAAGGGTGACCCTTGAAGCGATTGGAAAAGATTATGGCATCACCCGGGAACGCGTACGACAGATTGAGAATTTTGCTTTGAAGTCCGTCAAAAAATCCGATGCATTCTCCAAAGGAGAAGTTGCGTTCAGAGAACTTGAAGATTTGGTTGTTTCTTTGGGTGGCGTAGTTGCCGAGGATGACCTTTTGGCGCACATCTCTACTGATAAAAGCGTGCAAAACCATGTCGCTCTTTTACTTATCCTCGGGAATTCATTTGAGAGACGAAAGGAGGATGATCATTTCAAGCACCGCTGGATTGTTGATCCCGATGTTGCTGAAAAGGTTCATGAATCACTCGTAAAACTTCATGGAAGTCTTTCTAACAATGATATTATCTCAGAAAGCGAAATTATTGACGCGCTCCTTAAGCATTTAAAAGGTATTTCGGAGCGGTATAAAAATGAAGAGATCGTAAAACGATGGTTGACTTTGTCGAAGGTGATCGGACGAAATCCTCTTGGCGAATGGGGGATAGCGACATCTCCGCATATCAACACGCGTGGAATGCGAGATTACGCATTTCTGGTGATTAGACGGCACGGATCGCCGATGCACTTTACCGAAGTTGCCGCCGCGATAAACGATGTGTTCGGGAAACCGGCGCATGTCGCTACTTGTCACAATGAGCTCATTAAAGATAACCGATTCGTGCTTGTGGGCAGAGGTTTGTACGCGCTCTCGGAATGGGGCTACGAAAGTGGCGTGGTTCGTGATGTCATCAGAAAAATACTCGACAAATATGGACCGATGACCAAAGAAGAAGTTATCGAAAAGGTTCTCAAAGAACGTTACGTTAAAGAAAATACGGTTACGGTCAATCTACAGGATACTCGCGCGTTCGTTAAGGACAAAAATGGGAAATATATCATTATTTAGTTTTTGCTTATCGCAAAACGACATTTTCACACACGGCGCGCTCCACATCGTGAAGAGAAAATGAAAGAAGGTCGATGATCGACTTTCTTTTCCATTTCCGTATCAGGGCACATTTTTGTTATAATATAAAGCGATTATCATGTTCGATACTTTTATTCAACTATACATAAAAGTACTGGAGGCACTTTCCTTACTTTTTAGTATGGCGGAATATTGGTTGCCAGTCGCGGCGGGTCTGCTGTTTTGGAGTATGTGGATGCGTTATATACAACTGCGTTATATTACCGCTATCAAGTGGGTCATACTTGAAGTCAAACTGCCCCGACAGATCGATAAAACGCCACTTGCCATGGAGGTTGTCTTGAATGCGCTTTACCAAACTTCAGAAGGGAAGTGGCACGAAAAATATCTTGTTGGTCGCCTAAAGAGCTGGTTTTCGCTCGAGATGGTGTCACTTGAGGGTTCGATACATTTTTTTATACGTACACCAGCGCAGTTCAAAAATGTGATTGAAGCGCAAATATACGCGCAATATACGAGCGCGGAGATCCATGAAGTTCCTGATTATGCGCGTTATGTGAACTACACGAAAGAAGGGGGAGAATGGTCGCTGTGGGGCACTGAGTATGTTCTTACCAAAGAAGACGCATACCCGATCAAAACCTATGTCGACTATGGACTTGATAAGCTAGGCATCAAAGAAGAATACAAAACCGATCCGCTGACTTCGACCTTGGAATTTCTCGGGTCTATCGGGAAGAATGAACAAGTATGGATACAAATATTCGTTCAACCATCGGGGAAACGAAAGAAAAAACCCGGCACATGGTTTGGCAAAAGGGATTGGATCGACGAAGGTAAAGAATTGATTGAAAAGATTATTAAAAATGCAAAAAAACGTTCTGGCAACGCCACTACCAGCAACTTCGTTACCTTGACGAAAGTCGAGGAAAAGGAAATTGAAGCTATCCAGCACAGTATCGGGAAGCTTGGTTTCGATTGCGGTATCCGCGCGATCTATTGGGCAAAAGATGGTACTTTCAATCCGTCAAACATACCAGCCCTTGCTGGCACATTCCGGCAATATACCTCAAATGATCTGAATGGATTCAAGCCTAAAAACACCACTTCATTCGATTATCCTTGGCAGGACTATGGCAACATACGATTGAGCGGTCTGAAGTCGTCTTTGTTCAATGCCTATAAACAACGCTCCTATTTCTATGCACCTTTCAAAAAAAAGCCATTCGTCCTTAATTCCGAAGAGTTAGCAACGATCTATCACTTCCCCGGTGGGGTTGCGGAAACTCCGACTTTCGGAAGAATAGACTCAAGAAAAGCGGGTCCTCCACCAAATCTTCCAATATAGAGTATCGCGATATCATGATCGACTTACCACCTTACTACAAACAATGGTTCAAAAAAGTGCGTACCGTATCGCGCTCGATCTTTCGATGTTTCAAGGGCTTGCGTTTGGCGCGAGAGGGTGTTTTGATTTTTCTTCTGACGGTTTTTGTTGTGGGATATATTATGCTTGTGCCGCCTGTGGATTTCCCTACCGGGCGTATGGTGCGTATCGAAGAAGGAATGACCTTAACGCGAATCTCTGAACTTCTCAAGGACGATCATGTGATACGCTCAAGAGCATTATTCGAGTTTTTTACCATCGCTATCGCAGGTGATAAAAAAGTCATCGCGGGTGATTACTATTTTGGCAGTTCGTCGTCTCTCTTTGATATTGCACAGCGTCTTACTGCTGGGACATATGGACTGTCTCCAAAAAAAATACGCGTTCCGGAAGGCGTGACCGTCGTCGATATGGCAAAACTTTTCAGCTCCTCATTCTCTGACATAACCGAGGATGATTTCCTTGCCGCGGCCGAAGGGAAGGAAGGGTACTTGTTTCCTGACACCTATTTTTTTCTGTCAAACGTGAAAGCTGATCAGGTTGTTAAAGAAATGGAGCGCAACTTCAACATCAAAATGACGAACATCCAAAGCGATATCAATGACGCGAAAAAACAACTCAATGAGATTATCACCATGGCATCTATTCTTGAAAAAGAGGCGGGTAACTTCGAATCAAAAGAGATTATCTCCGGCATCCTCTGGAAGCGAATCGAAATCGGTATGCCGCTCCAGGTTGACGCCACGTTCCTCTATATCAACGGCAAAAGTACCTATGACCTGACCCTCGACGATCTGGCGATCGACTCACCCTACAATACTTACAAATACAAAGGGCTTCCCTCTGGCCCCATCTCAAATCCGGGACTCGATTCAATAGAAGCTGCGCTTCATCCTCAGTCAACACCTTACCTTTACTATCTCTCCGATCGGAGCGGTAATCTTTACTATAGTCGTGATTTTGAAGAACACAAGGAGAACAAGCACCTCCATCTTAATTAGTATCGATCCTTTATGTTTGTGAACACCATCAACAAAGCGCACTTCGTCGGGGTTGGTGGATCCGGGATGTCGGCACTTGCCGCGCTCTTTGCCGCGCGTAACATTGCGGTGAGCGGATCAGACACCGTCGAATTTGACGCGGCATCTCGACTACGCGCGAGCGGTATCACGGTTTCGATTGGGCACATACGCGAGCATGTTGCTAATGATCTCGACCTTCTCGTTTATTCATCGGCTGTTCCGGAAGACAATATCGAGCGTGTTGCCGCGCGGAAGCAGAAGATAAAAGAACTCTCTTACACGCAAGCGCTTGGCATGGTGATGCGCGACTACCCGTGGGCTATTGCGGTTTCCGGCACGAATGGCAAAACGACGACTACGTCGCTTCTCGGTGTCATCCTCGCGGAAACGGGTATGGATCCGACGGTTATCGTCGGCGGCTCGGTTAGCGCGTTTGGCGGCAATTTCAGGGCTGGCGGCGATGAAACCTTTGTGGTGGAAGGGTGTGAATATCAGCGCAATATGCTCTCACTTGTTCCGAATATGATCGTCCTCACCAACATCGAAGAAGATCATCTTGATTACTATCACGATATCGATGACATTATTGATGCGTTCACTGAATATGTCGGGCGGCTCACAAAGGAGGGCGTTCTCGTCTATAATGCCGATGATGGGAATGTCGCCGCCATATCGCACAAGAGCGCCGCTTCGGTCGTTTCCTACGGCATTGTAACCGATGCCGATTTCGTCGCGAAAAACATAAGCATGAGCGGGGAAACACAAACATTTTCTCTTGTCTGGAGAGGGAATGATCTTGGCACATTTAGAACACCGCTCCCGGGACGGTTTAATATTTATAATATTCTTGCAGCTTCAGCGGTGGCGCTCTATCTTGGTGTCGATGCGGACGCTCTTCGTCGCGCCGTTGCTTTGTTCACCGGTGCGGGGAGACGTTTTGAACGGCACATCCGTACTGATGGCAAGATAATCATCTCTGATTATGCCCATCACCCGACCGCCCTTGCGGGGACGATAGAGGCGGCGGAAAGCATTTATCCTGGCAAACGATTGCTTGTCGTCTTTCAACCGCATCAAAAGGACAGAACGATAAAACTTTTTGACGAATTCGTCACCGCGATTGCGGGCAAAAACGAAACGATTCTTGCCGAGATCTACGAAGTGGCAGGGCGCAACGGGGCGGAGAAAGAGATCAGCTCGCGCGATCTCGTCGTTGCGGTAAAGAAACGCAATTCGAAGCAACCAATTTCTTATACTACAAACATCAAAGAAGCGGCTACTATGATTACTGACAAACTGGATGATTTCGATGTCGTTCTTATCATGGGTGCCGGCGATATTTATCAAGTGGCGCAATCCCTCCAAGTCATCGTTTAACCCCACTTGGGAGTCGGACTCCCAAGTGGGGAACGGCGGCATTATGCATTATGGGTGTCTGTGGGCAATAAATACAAAGCCCCTATATTAAAAAATGAATTTTTGCTAAAGTAAGGTCATGGAAAAGTTTGAAGGCGATTTTCTTAAAGATAAATACTGGGGCAATAAAGAATTCCTGGAAGCCGCTGATATTTCAGCGCGCCGAACGAAAAAACGTGAAGGCGAGAACGTACCCAATATACCACCCGAACGCATTGAAAACTACCTCGATCGTTTCAAGGAAATAACCGACAGGGAGGATCCGGAGAAGCGTGAACACGGTATCGCTGCTATCGAGCGATTGGTAGAGAAAAAGTACATTATCAAGCCGAAAAATATCTCTGACGACTATATAAAAAATGTGCTTCTAGGTAATGAAGCCGAACTACTCGGTTACGAGCGGGAAGATGTAAAAGACGAGCAGATACGAAAGATCGTGCTTGATTCGCTGGAGAACAAAATTCATTCGCCTCTGAATACCTATAGAGTACCGGCTGAACTCCGAGAATCACTGGAAAATATGATCATCATTGATCAAAAATCCAGAATGAAGCAATGGCTTGAATATCTTACCGGAGAAGAAGCACGCCACGCTCCGGCCGCGCTTAGATATTGGGCGTTTGCCGAAATGCTCAAGCAAGGTGATTACGATCCCGTTCGCGGAGAGTACAATAAGCGCACTGACGCGACCGTCGCTATTTTCCCGGAACTCGACCAGCAGGCGTTAGCTCTAGTTTTTGATGAAGTGGAAAGACGAAGAACCGGCAAGTCGTCCACGCTTTCTACCGGCGATAATGCACAGCAGGATGAACTGCGAAGATTGCTTCAAAATGAGAATTTTGGCAAGCTCTACGCGTTCATGCAAGAGTATGTACGTTCTCTTAAACTTCCGACCGAACGACTTATCATCACTAATGGAGAATGGAAACTGTTTCCGAAAGATTCATCGCCATCTGATTTAACCGCCCCGCTTCAAGGATACCAGACTAAATGATGTATTGCCGGTGAAGGCCATGCTACTAGTTATCTTGAGACGAGTGATGTCTGGATATACTTTTCCAAAGATGCGGATGACCGGAATGCCATCCCGCGTGCTTGCATCATCGACAACAAAGAACACGGCATTACCAAAGTCCGAAGTATCATTTTCAATGAAGATGTTAAACAACATTTGGACGACTACATTACTCCGGTGGTAGACGAAAAACTTAAAGAGATGGATAGTGGCGAAAGATGGGCGGACAAAATGGATGATATGAAGAAGTTACGTGAACTACACTTTAAGCATTTGCAAAAAGAACCGTTAGATAAAAACGACCTGACATTTCTGTATGAGATTGATCGTCCGATACAGGAATCCGGTTACGGAAAAGACCCTCGCATCGCCGAACTTCGACAAGGAAGAAATATCGAGGAGGATATGCTCGTCATTTTTGAATGTGAGAGAGACGAGATCGCTTGCGTGCCGAGCCAAATAAACGAAAACACCAAGGCTTATGTCGGTCAGATTGAACCGGCATATTCCAAAGACTGCCGGAGAATCTCGAGCATGTGTATACGTCCTTTCCCAGGAAGAAAATTCGCAGAGAAGATGTTGTACACGGCGGTAAGTTTGAAGATGAACTTACATCCGAAATCGAGACCATCTTCAATATCTCTAACTACGGAAAGTCGATGCTAGAGAGTAAAGAGTTTGTCAAATCCCTTTACGATAACACCGAAGCACCTCGCGCACAGCGGGTACTCAAGAAGCCGGAAAAGATGACTCTCATCACACTTGCCGTGGCCGATCTTGGATTCAAGAGCAGTGCCACGACCGATCAAATTTATGAACGCGCTCAAATTCTCGGATTGGAATTGTGTCCTGCCGACACCGGTCCAAACTATCTTTTGAAGTATCGCAACCAACCCTTAAATGAATGGATGTCCATAGGCATGCAGCAAATCACCGTCTCTGACGGCTACCCGCGCGTCTTCGAGCTGAAGCTCGACGGCGGCGGTTTGTGGCTGCTCGGCGGTTGGGCGCAGCCCGGCCACGAGTGGCGTCCGGACAGCAGGTTCGTGTTCCGCCTCCGCCCGCCTGCCGAAGTTCCTGCCCGCGCGTTGCACGCAGGTGGGTCGGCGTAGGCAAGCAAGTCTGAATCTTAGGAGCTTTGTTTCTTTATAAACGACGTAGAGCGAGAGAAATGGCGAAGTTCATACTTTGCCGTTTCCGAGCCGAGGAGTTTATATGCTTTGCATATGATTTTTTGACCCTTTGGCTCTTGGATTCTTTGATCCTTTGCATTCGCTTGGCAGGAGCCAGGCTCGCGCCATATTTTTTTATTATGACCATTTCATCAAACAAATCCAAGGTCTTCGTAGCAACATACACGAATGAGGGGCTTAAGTTTCAACTGGTTTTAGGTCCTCTGAAATTTGAACCAAGCAAGAGGGGACGGAAGCCGGTACTGCCAGTTGCCACGATTTAAACCAAGACCCGCCCGATCCGCCTTCGTTAAAAACTACGGCAGGACAAGAAGGCGGTTTTTGCTTGTCCGTCCGAAGCCTTGGCGAAGGAGGATGTTACCTCGTCTGCCATTTGTTACCCCTGTGGCGAGCTTTGCACCATCGGTACACGCCTTGATCCCCTTAGCGACCTCTCACCACCGGTTTGACCAGATTTGAAAGTCTGGAACGCTGTGCTTAATTTCTAGAAAGTTAAGCAAATTAAGTGGTGTTTCGCGAATAGTACACTTTTGTACTAATCGAGAGATGCCGAAAATTAGTAAATATGACCAATTTTCTACCTTCTTGTTCACCAATTCTTGCTTTACTCCTATAATCCTTGCATTTGCTTGTTTTATGCACTATACTAGGTGTAATGCACAAGATTAGCTACTTTTGTGTATTAGGAATAAAATAATAAGCTTAAAATATGCTAAAAGACATAGTTTCGAAGCAAAAACTAAAGAAAGAGGAGCTTTTAAAATCTCAGTACGTGGATAGAACTAAAGAACCATTTGCCAAAAAATGGCTGGATTCGAATTTGATAAAAGTCGTTCTTGGGCCCCGACGCGCAGGAAAATCGGTGTTTTCTCTCCTGCTTTTAAGGGATCATGATTTTATGTACTTTGATTTTGACGATGAGGTATTGGCTGCGGAAGGCAGTATTGGAACAGCCGAATTAATGAAAGAATTACATAGCGCGTATGGCGATATTAAAACAATTCTTTTTGATGAAATTCAAAATTTACCGGCTTGGGAGTTGTTTGTAAACCGTTTGCATCGCGAAGGATACAATCTTGTACTCACCGGATCAAACGCCAGGTTGCTTTCAATGGATTTGGCAACCCACCTCACCGGCAGGCACATGCCGATAGAGTTACTCCCGTTCGATTTTAAGGAATTTTTGAAAGGTAAAAAATTCGAAGTAGACCCGGAGTACAAATCCTTACCTGAAAAACACGGCCAGCTTTTGAATTTGCTCGATCAATATTTATTAAACGGCGGTTTCCCTGAAGTTGTGGTGAGCGATCTTGATCCGGCAGATTACTTGGAAGTTCTTTTTGACTCCTTGCTCTTTAAGGATGTTGTAAAAAGGCATCGGGTTAAATTTTCAACGCAGATAAGCACGCTTGGATCACACCTAGTCAATAATTTTGCTTCGCTCTACACGTTCAACAAATTGATGAAGACGCTTAATCTGAAAAGCGTGCACACGGTAGCTAAATACGCATCCTATTTGGAGGAGGCATATTTGATATTCTCACTCTCACGCTATTCTCCAAAATCAAGACAACGGATAAATTCGCCGAAAAAAGTATATGTTGTTGACAATGGCTTTGTAACCGCGAAAGCCGTTCAACATTCTCCTGACAAGGGCAAACTCATGGAGAACCTGGTTTTTATCGAGCTGGTAAAACGAGGCCTTAAGCCAAACTTGGAATTATTCTATTACAAAACCCGCAACGACCGCGAGGTGGATTTTGTGGTGAAAAAAGGACACATAGTTGCGGAACTGATACAAGTCTGCTATGACCTGACGAATCCCGATGTCAGACAGAGAGAAACGAAAGCATTATTTGAAGCAAGCGATGATTTGAAGGTCAAAAAATTGACTATGCTCACCTGGGACGAAAAACGAGAAGTAAAAAAAGACGGCAATATGATACAGCTGAAGCCGTTATGGGAATGGTTGCTTGAGAAAACCGAAGCTTAAAATATATGCCAGAGGAAATCGCCCAAAAATGTTAAAATGACAATATGAAATTAACCGATAATGAAAAACGAGATGTAGTAAAGTATTTGGAAGCGGGAAAACCGCTTCCGGAAAAGTATCGTTTCTTGCTTTTTGATGATGACAGAGAGGTTGAGCTTCTTTGGAATGGAAAGACAAATGAGGTAACGAATGTTGTCTTGCCTTTTCAGGTTATTGAACAGATTGATGAGCCGAGAAGCGATGCGAAATTTGGCAATCAGAATTCTCTTTTTGATACAACAGGACGACAAATAACTGGATAGACGAATAAATTGATTTTGGGAGACAATAAACTGATTCTCTCCTCTCTCAAAAATGGACCGCTTCGCAAAGAAATAGAAGCCCAAGGCGGTTTGAAATTGATTTACATTGACCCTCCGTTTGATGTAGGCGCAGATTTTTCTATGGATATAAAAATTGGCGATGGTGAGGACGAGGAAAGTTTTACCAAAAAGCCGTCAGTGATAGAAGAAATTGCCTATCGCGACACTTGGGGCAAGGGTGCAGACAGCTTTATCGCTATGATTTATGAGCGATTAAAACTTATGCACGATTTACTTGCTGAAGATGGAAGTATTTATGTGCACTGTGATTGGAGAGTGAGCACTTTTATGAGAATGTCACTAGATGAGATATTTGGAAAGGATAATTTTCGAAATGAAATAATATGGTACTACTCCACTCTGGGAAGACCAGATGATAGATTTGCTCAAAAACACGATACTATTTTTTATTATGGCAAATCTGACAAAACATTTTTCAATCAAAAAGGAGCAAAAGTTCCGTACTCTGATGAGTACATAAAATCTCACTTTAGAGACAAAGATGACGAGGGGAGAGTATGTAGAAAAAGATTCGATGCTGGAAAATGGCGAATATATTATCCAGAGGAAGGAATGATACCAAACGATGTATGGGAAATACCTTACGAAAATTCAATGTCAAAAGAAAGATTAGATTACCCAACTCAAAAGCCAACCGCTTTACTCAATAGGATAATAAAGTCATCCTCAAACGAGGGCGACCTTATTGCAGACTTCTTCTGTGGCTCCGGCACGACTCTCGCTGTTGCCGAAAAGCTCGGCAGAAAATGGATTGGTTCTGATTTGGGTAAATTTGGCATACACACTTCTAGAAAAAGAATGATTGGTGTGCAGAGAGAGTTAAAAAAAGAAAGTAAAAATTTTAGAGCTTTTGAAATTTTGAATGTCGGGAGATATGAAAGAGAAAATTTCCTAGCGACGAATAATGATTTGCGAGCAGAAGAAAAATCAAAACAAGCCGAAAGAAAAGAAAAAGAATTTGTAAAATTGATTCTTTCCGCTTACAAAGCAGAGCCAGTAGAGTCTTTTGTAAATGTTATTGGTAAGAAAAGAGATCGTCTTGTGGCGGTAGGACCTATCAATACCCCCGTTTCATCAAAACTGGTGCAGGATATTGTGGCAGAGTGTAAAGAAAAAGGAATTACTAAAATTGATGTGCTTGGGTTTGATTATGAAATGGGACTGGATTTTTCACAATATAAAGATCAAGGCGTTGATATTGCTTTTAGAATAATTCCGCGAGAGGTTTTTGACAGGAAAGCAGTAGAAAAAGGGCAAGTGAAGTTTTATGATGTAGTGTTTATTGAAGCGAAGCCGATTGTGAAAGGGAGAGGAAACGACAAAGAAATATCAATAGAGCTTACTGATTTTTCTGTTTTTTACAATCAAGATGATTCCGGAGAAATAGCTGAGGCACTTCGCCCTGGCGGATCTAAAGTTGTGGTAGAAGATGGTCAAGTGGTAAAAATCTCAAAAGACAAGAAAACTGAAGAAATTTCCAAGGAGATTTTGACTAAAAAATGGAGCGACTGGATTGATTATTGGGCGGTAGATTTTGATTTTGCAAGCAGAAAGGAAATCATCAAAATAATGGAGGATGGCAAGGAAAAAGAAGTTTGGACTGGCGATTATATTTTTGACAACGAATGGCAGAGTTTCCGCACAAAAAAGAATAGAAATCTTGATCTTACCTCTGCTTCTAAAGAGATCACAAAAGGAACATATAAAGTCGCTGTAAAGGTCGTGGATATTTTCGGGAATGATACGACTAAGGTAATTGAAGTAAAAATATGAGCATAAACCGAGAATGTTACACGGGACGATTTATAGGAGGAAATATTTTATTGTACTGCCCCTGCTGTGATAAGGGAGTCTTGGGGATAATCGAGGATACATTCATACATAAAAGCACAAAAAAGTCTGCTGATGATATGGAAATTACTGGCGATGTTTCATGCTTGGATATAAAATTTTTTACTTTTTTAGAATGTAGCAATAATAGGTGTAAAGAAATCGTAGTGATGGGTGGGATCGGAAAAGTTGAAGAAGAATATGAATCTTCCGAGGAGCAATACATGGGTACCTCTTGTATCAGTTCTTATGAAATAAAATATATAGACCCGCCTATCAACATCATAAAGATTTCTGACGAAGTACCCTCCTGCATAACGGATACAATTAAGGACTCTTTCTCTCTATTCTGGGGGTATCCTTCCCTTGTCGGAAATAGAATCAGAACAGCTTTAGAGCTTATTTTAAACGAAAAGAATGTAAAATCCACGGGTGTTAATAAAAATGGCAAGGAATATAGGATGAGCTTGCACGAAAGAATAAAAGAATTTGGTAAAATCAAAAATGGAGAATATAAAGAATTGCAAAAAATGCTGTTGGGTATTAAATGGTTGGGTAATGTAGCAACCCATGGAGAAGAAATGAAAAAGGAAGATTTACTTAATGCATACGAAGTATTAGATTGTATTTTAGATGAGATTTTTGTAAGAGATAAGAAACTTCTGGGTGTAAAGGAAATGTCTCATGACTTAGAAAAGAGTTTTAAATTGGAAAGATAATCTAAGTATAAAAATGATTAATTAATTAACAATCCATGAAAAAAGAAATAATACAATCACTTGTTAGTAATTTTGAATCGTATGCCAATAAGACAGACGAGGGAATAGAGTTTTGGCTTGCTCGAGATTTGCAACAACTTTTGGGATATGACAAATGGGATAACTTTTTAGGCGTTATTTCAAAGGCAAAAATAGCTTGTGAAAATACAGGGCATGAAGTATCAGACCATTTTGCCGACGCCGGGAAAATGGTCAAATTGGGGTCAGGAAGCGAGCGAGAGGTAGCGGATATAATACTCACCAGGTACGCCTGTTATCTAATTGCTCAAAATGGCGATCCTCGCAAAGAAGAGATTGCCTTTGCTCAAAACTATTTTGCTGTCCAGACCAGAAAATTTGAAGTAATTGAAAAGAGGATACAAGAATTCGAGCGAATAAGAGCGAGGCAAAAACTAACCGAAACTGAAAAAGAATTATCCGGTGTTATTTTTCAACAAACTGGTAGTGATAAAAATTTCGCCTTAATACGGAGCAAAGGCGATAAAGCTCTTTTTGGCTACAGTACAGGTGAGATGAAAAATCGTCTTGGTATTCCACAAAGTCGCGCACTTGCAGATTTTCAACCCACAATTCTTTTGAAAGCGAAAGATTTTGCGACAGAAATAACCATATTTAATAGCAAGACAAAAGGATTGAGGTCAGAACAGTCAATTTCAGAAGAACATATTACAAACAATAGAAGTGTGCGCAAGACTCTTTTAAGTCGAGGGATACGACCCGAAAGTTTACCGGCTGAAGAAGACATTAAAAAGATTGAAAGGAAACTTTCTTCTGACGATAAGAAAAATCTGAAGAAACCGGAAAAACTCAAATAACTATGGCACTCCACAAAGATTTCCCAAAAGACCCATATGAGATTTTAGACCCGAATATTCGGTGGTTTCCTGCTGATGAAGCACTCCGAGAAAAGGGGTTTGATAAGCTCGTTCCTCCTTTAGTGGCTGATTTGCGCAAAAAAGTAAAAGAATGGCGAGATAAAAATTATGAGGGGGCAAGTGATACTTCTAAATCACTTTTGAATTGGTGGTTTAAGGAGGAACATATTTTGTATGACCAACACGGAACATCCTCTCATTTCAAATACTATTTCGCACAGAGAGAGGCCATGGAAACAGTCGTATGGCTTTATGAAGTGGCAAAAGTAAAAGATAAATATGACCTCATTCGCTACAATTCTACCGGCGTATTAAGCCCACAGATGTTTACCGAGGACTGGCTCCGATTCGTCATTAAAATGGCTACGGGGGCAGGTAAAACTAAAGTAATGAGTCTGGTTGTCGCATGGGCGTATTTTCATAAAAAATATGAGGAAGATTCAAATTTGGCAAAGAATTTTCTTTTGATAACTCCGAATGTTATTGTTTTTGAAAGAATAAAACATGATTTTGAGAGACTGAAGATATTTTTTAGCGATCCTGTTTTGCCGGATAACGGCTATCACGGACAAAACTGGCAGGATGATTTTCAAATGACTCTCCATTTACAGGATGATTTGCGCAATATTTCTGACACCGGAAATATATTTTTGACTAACATACACAGAGTTTTTGAGGGTGATGTACGCGAGGCGAGCGCAGAAGACGAGGACGCCTCTCGATACTTCTTAGGCGAGAAGCCAGTCACAAAAACAAGCGACTCTACTGTTGATTTGGGAATGATTGTTAGGGATATTGACGAACTCATCGTAATCAATGACGAAGGGCACCATGTAAAACCAGAGACGGCTTGGTATAAGTCGATTGAGGATATAAACAATAAACTAATAGCAAAAGGAGTAAAACTATCTTTACATCTAGATTTGTCTGCAACTCCAAAAGACGACGACGGGAATATTTTTGTTCAAATTATTTCTGATTATCCATTGGTTGAGGCGATACATCAAGAAATAGTAAAAACTCCAGTAATACCGGATGTCTTCAGTCAGGGAAAATTAAAAGAAAAACAAAGTATAAAATTTAGTGAAAGATACCGCGATCATATTAATTTGGCGATTGAAGAATGGAGAAAAACATATAAGGAACATAAAAAAGTTGGGAAAAAAGCAATTCTTTTTATTATGACAGATGATACAAAGAATTGTGATGAGGTGGCGAAATATGTTGAAACTAATTTTACTGATTTAAAAGGCGCAGTTTTGACAATTCATACGAAGAATAATGGTGAAATACGAGAAAATGCTACTGGTAGAAATAAAGAGGAGCTAGATTTACTTAGAAAACAAGCGAACGAAATTGATAGTTGGGAAAGCCCATTTAAGGTGATCATTTCCGTGATGATGCTCAAAGAAGGTTGGGATGTAAAAAATGTAACAACTATTTTAGGATTAAAACCTTTTACCGCTGATAATAAAATTCTTCCGGAACAAGCTTTGGGTAGAGGTTTAAGGAGGATGTATTTTGGACAAAAAGATATCCAAGAGGAAGTGGCGGTTATAGGAAATCAAAACTTTATGGACTTTGTTGAGTCAATTAAAGGCGAGGGTGTTATTCTTGAAAAGAAAGCGATGGGGACAGGAGCTAAACCAATAGCCCCAATGGTTATCGAGGTTGATAAGGACAATCCGAAAAAGGATATTGAGAAGCTTGATATTGAGATTCCGGTGATGTCACCTAGAATTCAAAGGGAGTACAAAAATCTCGCCGAGCTGGATGTCTCTAAATTTGGAAATAAAAAAGTCAAAGTAAAAACCTTTTCCGAAGAAGAAGTAAAGCAAATAGTTTTTAAAGAAGTTATAAGTGAAAAAATTAGCCATACGATAGACTTGACGGGAAACCTCGAGCCGGATTATCAAAGTGTTGTCGGATTTTTTGCGCAAGCAGTAATGCGAGAGCTACGACTCTTTGGTTGTTATGATATTCTATTCGGCAAAGTAAGAGAGTTTGTACAAAATAATATGTTTGACAGCCCTGTGAATTTGTCAGACCTCAATACTTTGCGAAACTTGTCAGAAGTTGAACATATCAAACTGATCAAAGATTCTTTCAAGAAAGCTATCAACGATCTTACGGTTGAAGACAAGGGAGATACAGAGATAAAGAACTATATAAAAATTAGTGAGGCAAGACCTTTCGTTGTTAATGATAAATCGTTTGTACCAAATCCCAAGAAGTCTGTGTTTAATAAGATTGTCGGAGATAGTAATTTTGAGTTGGAATTTGCTGGTTTTCTGGAAGATTGTGAAGATGTGATTTCTTATGCCAAAAATTTTCAAAACAAAGAAGCAAGCGCGCTTCGGATTGAATACAAAAACTCAGAAGGGTTTATAGCGACTTATTACCCGGACTTCTTTGTTAAGAAAGATAAAAAAACTGTTTATATTGTTGAAACAAAGGGACGAGAAGAAGATGACGACAAACTGAAATTTGAAAGACTGCAAAGGTGGTGTGAAGATGTGAACAATCGGCAGAATCAGGTTGTCTATAAAGCTCTGTACATAAAACAGGAAGAATGGGAGAAAGATAAACTCAAAAACTTCGATGAGGTTGCGAGGGTCTTTAGCTTGAAATAATTTATGGAACTGGAATCAAAACAACCCCGTGCCAGTTTGCTACGGGGCAGGCAAATTCTCAAACGGCGAAAAGTGAAAAGATGTTATTTGTGACAATTTAATTTACAAATTTGTGCAGCCGAAATACGATTTAGATAAAATTAAATTCGCGACGGATAGATCGACTTTTGAAAAGGCGGTTAATTTGTATGAGAAGAGAAAGGTGACGAAGTTTAAGGAAGAACTTCATGGATATTTTGCAACTGTTTTGGGAACGAAGCCATATAAGGTTTATGTAGATAATCGGCATTATGATCAAGGTGACTGTGAGTGTTATCTTGGCCAGAATGATACGCTTTGCAAGCATATGGTGGCGGTAGCAATTCACTCTGCGATGGGCGGTAAAAAGTTGGGCGAGGAGGATAAGCGGCTTGTATCAAAAGTTACTTGCAGTGGCCGGTTGGGAGAATTGAGCAAGGGTGAATTATCCGAGGTAAAAAAATTAATCACTAGTGCCGCGCGGTATATCAAGCCGTACAATGGCCCCTCTCGTGTTTGGTTTTCGTATCAGAATTCGCTCTCGGAAGGATGCAATCGCTTATCACAGATTGTTTCCGAGTTGCCGGTGAGCGAGCAAACAGCCAAATTATTGGTTGATATGCTTTTGCGTCTTGATGATAAACTCTGCCGAAGTGGCGTTGATGATTCTGATGGCATTGTCGGCGGATTCATTGAGGAAACCGTGCAAGCGCTCAAAGAATACGCAGAACTTAATCCTGCTTGCGCAAAAGCATTTAGCGAAATCAAGGGCAAAGAAACCTGTTTTGGCTGGGAAGAACCGCTTGTAAAACTCATCCATTCACCATAAGATGCACGAACGGGAAATGGACAAAACTGACATTCCCTGCCCGCTTCGCCGGAGCTTCAGCGAGGCGAGTACTTTCAACGCTGGGGCTATCCTAGGCCCGGTGAACGAAACGAATATGGCCAGAATTTGGAATAAGCACAAACAATTTCACCCCGTTAGAAAGAACAGATTTTCTAACGGGGCAAATACTCCTCTTAAAAAAAAGGTCTTCGTCGGCATGTCCGGAGGAGTGGATTCGTCCGTAAGCGCCGCTTTGCTCGAAAAGCAAGGATATGACGTTACCGGTGTATTCATCAAGGTGTGGCAGCCCGAGCTTGAGCCATCGCGCAGAACGGTATGCACATGGAGGGACGACCGGCGCGATGCCATGCGAGTTGCGGCGCATTTGGGGATAAAATTTCTCACGGTTGACTTTGAGGCGGAATATAAACGCGACGTCGTTGATTATATGATTGCCGAGTATCGAAACGGGAGGACTCCCAATCCCGATGTCATGTGCAACCGATCCATCAAGTTCGGCGCGTTTTTCGACTGGGCGGTCGCGCGCGGGGCGGACTACATTGCCACCGGGCATTACGCGCGTATAAAGCATGGCGAAGGCGATATGTTCAATCTTTTGGCGGGTGTTGATACAAACAAGGATCAATCGTACTTTCTTTGGATGCTTGGGCATAAGCATCTCTCAAGGACACTTTTCCCAATCGGCAAATTCGAGAAATCAGCGGTACGAGAGATGGCGCGGAAGATGCAGCTTCCCACAGCGGACAAGAAAGACAGCCAGGGGCTTTGTTTCATCGGGAAACTTGATATGCGAGAGTTTTTGCGCGAGTTCATTTCGGAGAACGAAGGGGAGGTGATTGACGAGAACGGCGCAGTGGTCGGTACGCACCACGGAGCGCATCTTTATACCATTGGCCAGCGGCACGGGTTTGTCGTGATCAAAAGTGGCACCTCTGAAAGGCCATATTATGTTGTTGACAAAGACACTACGCGTAATCGCATCGTCATTTCTCACGATAAGATAAGAGCAACGGCCGAAGGTGTCGCGACAGCGATCGTTTTACGCGATGTACACTGGATCGCCAATGTGGTGCCTGAAGCGCGCGACAAACTTTCCGCGCGCGTGCGCTATCGTCAGCCCTTGCAGACATGCCACATCTTGCGGGCAAATGACGGCGGTGTAGAGCTTCTTTTTGATGAGCCGCAGCTTGCCGCTTCGGGGCAATCGGCGGTCATTTATCGAAATGATGAGTGCCTTGGCGGTGGAGTCATCGCATAATAGCCGCATGACGCGCTAAAATTACTTTCTGTAACTGCGAATTACGGCATTTTGCATGGCTTCCCACAGTTAGTTACTTGTCGTTACGCTCGCAATGTGAATATTCCATAAACGGATAAAAACATTTGAAACTTTTGATCAAATGTGAGAACATTACGATATAGAGTAATTATTTTTTCATACTGCGATGTCACAAAAACGTTGGGTCAAAAAAGCGTCAGGCAAGCACGAACTGTTCTCCGAGAACAAATTACGCAGTTCGCTCGCACGGTCTGGCGCTTCGCGAGAAGCGATCGACCGTGTCATTGAGCGCGTCAAGAGCGAAGATCGGGAGGTATATCCGACTTCGCGTATTTTTGACCACGCGTACACACTTCTCAAGCGCGACAAGAAAATCGTTGCGATGCACTACAGCTTGCGTCGGGCAGTCATGGAACTCGGTCCGTCCGGTTTCCTGTTCGAAAAGTTTGTCGGGGAGATTTTGAAAGCTCAAGGATATGAGGTGAAGGTTGGCGTTATCATGCAGGGCGCGTGTGTTGAGCATGAAGTTGATATTTTTGCGAAAAAAAACCACCGACACATTATCGTTGAATGCAAATTTCACAATGAGGATGGCATCCGAAGCGATGTTAAAGTGGCGCTCTACGTTCGAGCACGTTTTGAAGACCTAAAAAAGAAATGTGATACGACGGTCAATCATGAAGATATTCATGAAGGGTGGTTGGTGACGAACACCAAGCTTACTTCGCAGGCAATCGCGTACGGAAATTGTGTTGGCATGAAGATTATCGGCTGGAATTATCCTCAAGGAGGCAATCTGCAAGACCTCATCGTTGCATCCGGCGTACATCCGCTCACCTGTCTTACCACTTTGAACAAAAAACGCAAAGCAGTTCTTTTTGAAAATGGAATTATTTTGTGTCGGGATGTCGAGAAACGCACCGATATTTTGCGCTCACTTGGCATGGGGGAACGGGAGATTGCGAGCGTTGTGACAGAATCGCGATTGGTGCACAGTGGCAATTTCGAGATTGACCTCTGATATAATACTTATCATCGAAACATGGAACTTTCTTTTTTTGAAACACTGCATATCTTTCAAGGACTGGTGCTTGCCGCGGTTTTGGGTATGGTGCTTGGTGCCGAGCGGATTATCGCGGGAAAAACGGCAGGGATGAGGACGTACGGACTTGTTTCTATGGGTGCTGCGTTGTTTGTCGTAATTTCTTCTATGGTGTCGAGGGATTACATCGGCTCATCCGCGCTTGATCCGCTTCGGGTCGCCTCGCAGATCGTGGTTGGTATCGGTTTCCTCGGTGCTGGGCTTATCATCTTCAAAGATTCCCGCGTTAGCGGATTAACCACCGCGGCAGGACTTTGGGTCGCGGCTGGTATAGGAATGGCGGCTGGCTTTGAGTTGTATATAATCGCCGTGTTCGCGACGGTACTCACGCTTCTCGTGTTTAGTTTAGTGTGGTATGTGGAATATCATATTGTCAAAAAATTCAAAATAGGGTATTGGACACCTTCCGAAAACGACATTCACAATATCCACAACGGCTCTTGACGTGTCACAGGGCTAGTCGTACACTATGTATAGGTAGTTTGTCGAAGTGATCCTGAAAGGAGGTTGCGACGATGTGTCAATTTTCCAAAATTCCAGATGGATATCACTTTGATCTGCGGGCATATAACATCGCTCAAATACGGGCGATGCACAGCGCGTTTATCAAATGGTTGGTGGCGGAAAAGTGGCACAGTTTACAGCCGCCCGGGCTTATTATCTCCGACGAGGAAGCGGAGATGTTTTGGTACAAAGGACATGATGGCAACCCTCCCATGAATTGTTTCAGAGAGGAGTGTCTTGTCGACTATCTTATTCCAATTGAATAGAGTATATACCGGCGCACCTCGCAAAAGGAGCGTCGGTTTTTTATTGCGGTGGTATTTTGGTAATTACCATACGAGCGCGTTCGTTGTTACGATACGACGTATGCGACATC
>PFQT01000006.1:0-14708 GCA_002788135.1 Candidatus Yonathbacteria bacterium CG_4_8_14_3_um_filter_46_25 | reverse complement strand
TTAAATACAAAATCTCTTACCACTATTTTCCACGATCGTGGAAAATAGTGGTAAGAGTGTAAACTATCAGAAGTATTTACAACTAATCGTAGAAGTATATTTACAATAAGATGCGCGGCTATTTTCTAAAAAATTTCTGACGCTTTCGATCAAGCGACGCTGTAGAAAATGTGGGAGAATGAATTTTGCCAGCTGTGCGCGGCGAGTATGTGCGTAAACTCGACATGGCTTTAGCCGTCGTGCTATACTGCAAAAGCATACATGAAAGTTCTCCCTGATAACAATAAATATTTGTTTCTGCTTGGTGCTATTGTGGCAGTCGTCGGTATCGGGGGGTATGTGTCATATAAAAACATCGAGTTGAATCGTGAAAACAAGGCGCTTGTGACCGATCTCGCGGAATCGGTCGCGTTACAAGCGTCGACGACAAGGATGCTCGACGACACGATCGCGCTTCTTGCTTCGACACAGCAAAACCTCACGCAATCGCAAAACGATCTTCAGGATGAAAGAGCGAAGGTCGGGAATCTCGCGAACCAAGTACAAAATATTGTGGGCACCGTTGGGACGCTTGAGAAATTGAGCAACACTGACCCTGAACTCCTACAGAAATATTCAAAAGTATCATTCTTGAACGAACATTACATCCCCAAAAAACTTCTGCAGATTGACGGACGATACGTCTATGAAGCCGGCAAAGATCTGTGGATGCTTGATCGGGTTAAGTCGGCTCTTGAAAGTCTTGTGCGGGACGCGCAAGCGCGAGGACTCGATCTTTTCGTCGTTTCCGCGTATCGCTCGTTCGACGAACAGAACGATCTCAAGTCCTCATATACGGTTGTCTATGGATCGGGCGCAAACCAATTTTCCGCCGATCAGGGGTACTCGGAACATCAACTTGGGACAACGGTTGATTTTACGACTCGAGAAGTTGGCGGCACATTTTTGCCATTCAAAGATACCAATGCGTACGGGTGGCTTGTGGAGAATGCCCATCGCTACGGCTTCATTCTTTCATATCCGGAAAATAACGACTACTATCAATTCGAGCCGTGGCACTGGCGGTTTGTGGGAAAAGAACTTGCGCGCCTGCTTCATGACGAGAACAAGCATTTCTATGACCTTGACCAGCGCGAAATTGATGCATATCTTGTTTCTATTTTCGATTGAACACATCTCTTGAGACGTATCTCATTTTGAAACGGAAACATCGTAACTTACCCGCGCAAAAACCACACTGCGTTGACAGATCAGGAAAATATTCTAGTATCTGATTTAGATCATATCATTCATGCAATAATCCATCGTACAAGAGAGGAGGACTCCCATGAAAGGCGCGAGTGTTCCGTTTACACTGGTCCATTCAAGGCGCAAAGACCAAAGTTGTTTGAAACTTGACGAGTCGGTTACTCATGTGCACATCGCGGGGTATCCGTACAAGTGGCTTCTCGAGGCCATTGTCAGATGCGCTCCGAATGTAAGAACCATACGCATTGTTCCGGCGTATAAAGATAAACTTACCACGACCCATCTGAACTTTTTTCGCGAGAATAAAATTCTCATGGTGATTGGGTGTCGTCACGCGGCACACGGGTGGAAAGGTAAACGGATACATCGAAGCAGCCGTTTTAAAGAGCGTCGCCGGTTTCTTCTTGATTTGCGCGGCGAGCAGAAAGAACGGTTTGAAGCGCTTCTGCGGTTAGGGTTTAGAGAGGCAATCATTGCCGCCCGATATTACTGTTTAAGAGGAGAAGAGGCGATAACGCTCTTCGAGATCGCGCGTCTGTTCGATTTTCAAAACGTCGCGAATGATTCGTATATTTCGAAATTGATCATTGCCGTGCTCCATTATCTCGATCCGTCTTTTTATGCGACAGGAGAAGCGGAACAGACAGCCAAAGTAATTGCGACGCGGGTGAAGCGATTGCGAGATGCCCAAGAGAACACGCGAAAGCTTCAATGTCTGGCGGAACGCGAAGCAATAATAACCGCTCGCTACATTGCTGAAGCGCGACAGCTCGGTTTTGGATATCCCACAAGAATACCGATAAAAAAAGCGCCAACCTATTGCGCGCTCTTGCGCAAAGTCGTAGACGGAGAACTCCTTGTTTTGCGGCAGAAATCTCCGAAACGTTACGAAGCGATCGTTCTTCGATTCGGAATTGATAATCCGAAACAACCTGTGTATCGTAGCTATACGCAAGTTGCGAAGATTATGGGAGGAACGCGGCAGAACATAGGCCTCCTCGTCCCGAGCGGGCTCCGCTTGCTTGGAATCACTAATCAATAAAATACCGCCGCGGCTTAACGCACTATGCGTAGCCGCGGTTTTTTTTCGTGTGTTTTTTAGTACAATATATTTGCGCGAGAGTCATGACAAAAGATTATAAAATAACATGTTTTTGATGTTTTTGAGACCTTGTGCAGGTTGTTGCGTCTGAAGCGCCTTAGTGTTAGCATTGCGTATATATTCGCTTTCTTCAAACCCATGTCGTCAAAACAAAAAAAGAAATCAGTCATTCTTAAGGTGCCACAACGGCATAAAGAAACGAAACACGAACAAGCAGGGCACGCGCATAAAGGACTTGCGGTGTGTCGCCAGTGCCACAATACCCTCTTTAGGAAGGAATGGCATCATCCGGGCAGTAAAATTTTCGAGCAGGCGCGTATCGCGCAGGGCGGAGTGCATTTTATTATATGTCCGGCGTGTTTGATGGTGCGTAATCATTTGTATGAAGGCGAGATCATTATTAAAAACATTCCTGCGAAATACGAAACTGAAATGGTACGTTTTGTCATTGGGTATGGCGCGCGAGCGCAAAAGCGAGATCCGCAAGATCGTGTTATTGATATTGCGAAAACAAAAGATGGCTATCGGATAACTACGACCGAAAATCAGCTTGCGGTTCGCATGGCGAAAAAGATAAAGAGCGTGTTCGGAAAAGTACAGATCTCCATATCATACGCGAAGGAGCCGTATCAGATCGGTCGTGTCGTTGTTTTCTTTGCCTGATCATCTATGAACTCCAAGCGTTCCGGTTGGCATAGTGTTCCCGTTATCAATATTTTTTCTCGGTATCTTTTTTCACGGAGTCGTTTATGAACGCAAAACATACGAATATACAAGAGCGTTCTTTGGAATTGCACGCGCGGCATAGAGGCAAAATAGAGGTCGTCGGCAAGATCGAGATAGCTAATAATGACGATCTTGCCGCAGTTTATACTTCCGGAATCGCTGCGGTTTCTGAAGCCATTTCGAACGACAAAAGCAAAGTTTGGGAGTATACCATCAAGGCAAATTCCATAGCCGTTGTTTCTGATGGTTCGGCCGTTCTCGGACTTGGAAATATCGGTCCCGAAGCGGCGATACCGGTAATGGAAGGGAAAGCGATGCTCTTCAAAAAATTTGCGGGGATCGACGCCTTTCCGCTTTGTCTCGACACGCAAGATACCGAAGAAATTATTCAAACGGTCAAACATATCGCGCCGATTTTTGGAGGAATTAATCTCGAAGACATTTCAGCTCCTCGGTGTTTCGAGATCGAAGAACGGTTGAAGAACGAGCTTACTATCCCCGTAATGCACGACGACCAGCACGGCACCGCAGTCGTGGTGCTCGTGGCACTGATCAACGCGCTAAAAGTAAAACAGGCAAATAAAGATACGGTACGAGTCTACATCAACGGTGCTGGCGCCGCCGGAACGGCGATAGCGGAACTCTTGCTTGAATACGGTTTCAAGAATCTTGTGGTTGCCGACAGCAAAGGAGCGATCTACAAAGGACGTTCCGATCTCAATGTTCATAAAATGAAACTCGCGGATCTTACGAATATAGAATGCCATCACGATTCCACCGTGGCACTTTGTGCGACAGGCGATCTCGCGCGTTCAGTGAAAGATTTTGACATCTTCATCGGAGTAAGTAAAGGCGATCTTTTGACAGATGACATGGTGCGTTCTATGCGGGCTAATCCGGTCATTTTTGCTCTGGCGAATCCGGTGCCGGAAATCACCCCCGATAACGCCCTTGCCACGGGAGCTTTCATCGTCGCGACTGGAAGATCAGATTTTCCTAATCAAATCAATAATGTATTGGCATTTCCGGGAATTTTTCGTGGCGCGCTTATGAACAGGGTTCGAAGGATCGAAAAAAAGATGTTAATCAATGCCGCGGAAAATCTTGCGGGATGTGTCGACTATCCAAGCTCGAAGCGAATAATTCCCGATCCTTTTGAAGAAGGTGTTGTTGACGCGGTCGCTCGCGCAATTCACGAATGAAACGATCTCTTTTAAAGAAATTACAAAAATGGCGTGACGATACGGCTCGGAAAGAAGGAGTTGAGTCTTATCGCGTGCTCTCGAATAACACGCTTGAAGAGATCGTTGAGGTAAAACCGACGACTGATGTCGAATTGCTTAAGATCAAAGGAATAAAAGAGAAAAAATGCACGCGGTACGGAAACGACATCATTGCCATTGTCACCGGTGTCGATGATGTTACGACGGAGAACACTATAAGGAACGATTCGTTATTTTCATCTGGCAAAGACCGCCATTATTCTGTTGGAGAGTATCTGGATATACTCAATGAGTGTATCGCGGAGAACGCTCGGGTCGTTGGTGAAGTGTCCAGCATTGATTTTAAAGACAATTATCTCTTTTTCACCATGAAAGATAAGCAGGACGGGAGTATGCTGAAGTGTTTTATGTGGGCACGAGACTACAAAATGTGCGGTGTTAATATCGAAGAGGGTCTTGAAATCATCGCTGGCGGCGTTCCGGAAATATACAAACCGACAGGAAACCTCACTTTCCGTGCGCGGGGCGTTGAGCTTGTCGGCGAGGGCGCGCTTAAGAAAGCATACGAAAAACTTAAAATAAAGCTCTCTAGAGAAGGGTTATTTGCGCCGGAGAGGAAAAGATCAATCCCGGAATTTCCCGAGCGGATCGGGCTTATTACCTCGGCGACCGGCGCAGTGATCCATGATTTTCAAAGCAACCTCGGACATTACGGATATCATGTCGAGTTTTTTAATTCTCGGGTTGAGGGGCAAAGTGCCGCTCGGGATCTGCTTGTGGGGATCACCTATTTTCAAGATAAGGATGTTGACGTGATCGTGATCATCCGCGGCGGCGGAAGTATTGAGAGTTTGCAGGCGTTCAATAATGAAATGGTGGTGAGGGCGATCACGGCATCAACCGCACCGGTCATGTGCGGTATTGGACACGATAAGGATATCCCTCTCGCATCGCTTGCGGCGGACGTGGCGGTATCGACGCCAACCGCCGCCGCGGTTCTCCTTGGCAGAGGATGGGAAGGCGCGTTGAATGATCTTCGGGTGTTTGAAAGAGAGATGATCAGCGCATTTGAACGGGTGCTTGATTTGCACCGTGGTCGTATAGAACGCTCGGCGGCCATCATCAAAGAACTCTTGGGAGGTATCGTTAAAACGGTCGACCGTTTCTATTATGATCTTGAAACCGCTCTTGCTAATATTAAGTATAACCTTGAATATATAAAACGTTCCGTTCTTGAAAATTCCGTGCGGCTTGTGCACGAATGGAGCGGAATGCTCCGGCGTGCCGGCGATCGTGTCACCACCGCCGAGAAAGTTATTTCGTCGGTTGATCCAAAGCGGCAACTCAAACTCGGGTATTCCATTGTGAGTAAAAAAGAAGGAGGCATCATATCAAGCGTTCGTGATGTCGCGGTGGGGGGAAATATTGTCATTCAGGTTGTTGATGGTACAATAGATTCACGAGTTGAAGCAATAAAAATCATTTAACATATGGAAAAAGAAGATATTGGAACATTAATAAAAAAACTTGAAGAAATTGTCGCGTGGTTTTCGGATCAAAACGAGGTCAATGTAGAAGAAGGGCTTAAAAAAGTGAAAGAAGGCGCCCAGTTAATCGCGGCGAGTCGGGCGCGCATGAAAAAACTTGAGAACGAATTTGAAGAGGTAAAAGCCGATCTTGAAAAAGAAACGCTATGAAAAATTACGCAAAAGTTGGAAATAGAAACGGGCGCCCTGCCTATCGAACGCCGGCGTGGTTCAAAAATACTGTTCGCGTGAGAGCGATACCGCGCGGAAAGACCAAAGATACGCAAGCGGGATCGTGGCGTGGATAAGAATGGATAAGAAAATGAAAGTACAATCAATTATTACAACGTTCGTGGCACTAATCATTGTTGGCACCGCGGCAATTTATTGGTGGGGGAAGACGCTTGATACCCCCGGGCAAAAAAATTATACAAGTGACACTATGGAGAAAGTATCATATCTTATCGACAGAATAGAAACACAAGAAGGTTTCAATTGGCGAAAAATAGTTGGAAACTACTTGCCGGGAACGAATGATCGCGCAGTCATTCTTCTTCACATGATGCCGGCAACAAAAGAAAGTTGGAATGAGTTCGCCAGTAAGCTTAATGAGGCAGGATATCATGTGCTTGCGATCGATCTGTGGGGGCATGGTGAATCGAATGAATACAAGATTGACGACGTTGGGCAGGTTCAGTATGTCGATTATCGTAATTTTACAGACGAACAACACCAAAAATCCATTGCTGATGTTGAGGGTGCGCGGCAGTTCCTTGTTGGAAAAGGGATTAGTCCGGAAAATATAATCATCGGCGGAGCTTCTATCGGAGCGAACCTTGCGTTGCAATATCTTTCAATGTATCCAGAAGCGCCGGCCGCGTTCCTTCTTTCCCCGGGACTTGATTATCGCGGGATCAAAACTGACGCTTTTATGCCGCTTATCGGGGATAACCAAAAAGTATTATTGGTCGCGGCAGAAGATGATGCGTATTCATTCACAACAGTGGGGACGCTGAAGATTATCGGTGATGTCGCTAAGACAGTCGAAACATACAACAAGGGAGGACACGCGACTGACCTCTTTAATTCACACCCCGAACTTATGGACGATATCATCATGTGGCTTAAATAGACATATGTTTGAAAAGTTTTTGAAAACAAGAAAAAGTACTCCACCATCTTTCGGGAGGGCGATAAATGGCATTTTGGCGGTCATTATGTTATCGACAGTGGTCGCGTTGATCGGTATCGCGGCGAATTTCGTGTTTCTCAACGTGCACGGAACCATGATTTTTGTGATTCCCGTTATATTAGGAGTGATATTGTTTATGATCGGGATATTGGTTGCGCGAAAATTAAGAAATATTGAGAAGGTTAAGGATGAATTCGTTACTATTGCCGCACATCGGTTCAGGACGCCGCTTACTCGCCTTCAATGGGTGCTTTCAGACTTGAGTACGCATGTTAGTGATGAAGAAGGGATGCGGTCGATCACCCTGCTCAAAGAAACACTTGTTGATCTTACCGGTGTTGTAAACCGGCTTCTCGATGTTGCCGAATCTGATCAATTTTCAAGTTATTATGATTATATATTTGAACATGCGCGTCTTGAGCCGCTGGTCAGGCAGGCTGTCTTGGATTATGGTGTGGGTGCCGCCAATAAACGTATCGTTGTTTCTCTTTCTGTCGGCGAAGACATTCCCAAGGTATTTATCGATCAAGAACGTATTAAGACGGCGATCTTTATGTTGCTTGAAAACGCGATCGTCTACACAAGGGAGAATGGGGCGATCGAAGTTGAACTTTGCAGAAAAGGGAAGAATATCATCTTTTCTGTTCATGATAATGGAATTGGTATCGCGAAAGAGGCGGCACCGTATATTTTCTCAAAATTTTTTCGAGCGCGTGAGGCCATTTCTATGGATACTGATCGTGCGGGACTCGGGCTTTCTCTCGTGAAAGATATCGTCGAGAAACACAATGGAAAAGTCGGCTTCGAATCTGCCGGCCGAGGTCAAGGGAGCACATTCTGGTTCTCATTACCTATTACATAGATGTTTTTAGATGAATTCATCAATCCTTGCGTGGTTTGTTTACCTATGTTAGGGTGAATAAGTTGCCTAATACGGATATGGTTTTCCTTTCTTTTACGTTGAACTCGGGGATTATTTTCTCGAAATTAAAAAAGGACGACGGTTCCAATAACGCTTAACCGTTTGATAAGCAACATCGTATTAGGCGACAACCGTCGTCCTTCTTTGATTTTGAAATCGTCTCGGACACTAATAATTAAATTGATAGAGTATGAAAAAAGAAAATATATTTGAAAATTTTACCCATCAATATTCCCTTTCAAAAACATTGCGGTTTGAGCTTATTCCAACCGAGGAAACGAAAAGATTTCTTGAAAAAAATGAGATAATCAAAAAAGACGCGGTTATTGATGAAAGTTACCATAAAGCAAAACCGTATTTTGACTCGTTACATAGAGAGTTTATTAAAGAATCCTTGGATCCAGAACGATCGTTGCTATCATTTGGCAATTTTGAGCGTTCGTGGAACGATTTTCAAAAAGATAAAAAAAGTAACAAAAAAAACTTGCTGGCGCAAAAAAAGTTACTCTATAAAGATATTGCGAAACTCTTTGATGATTACGTAAACACATGGAAAAAGCAATATGCGCCGGAAACAAAAAATTCTGGAACAAAACTTTTATATTCCGCCGATACATTGTCAATTCTTAAAAAGCGGTTTCCAAAAGACAGCGAGAATGAAAAACTTTTTATCAAAGACGAGCATGGTAATGATCGATACATATTTGACAGCTTTGACAGATTTACTACATATCTTACAAAATTCCAGGCGACAAGAGAAAACCTGTATAAAAATGATGGAACGTCAACGGCGGTAGCTACTCGCATTGTTGAAAATCTTTCTTTTTTCTTAGCGAATAAATCAAAATTTGAAAAGTTTCTTGCGTACAAAGATATTCTGAAATTAACCGATCAAGAAAAGGAGAGTAGTAAAACGGAATACTATATGCGTTGCATGACACAGCCCGGTATTGAAAAATACAACGCCCTTGTGGGTGATCTGAATGCGAGGATGAAAACATTGCGCGATACTGCCGGCAAAGACGCAAAAAAGAGCGATTACCCGTTACTTAAAAAACTCTACAACCAAATCCTTGCTGAAAAAAAGATTGAATCTGATAAAGTTTTTGATATTGAAAGCAATGAAGAAGTGCCTGTAAGAATGCATGAATTTTATGAAGAAGTTGAACGAGTGTCTACTATTGCAAAAGAATTGGTTACTATACTTGCGCAAGGCGGATTTGAAAATGAATACGGCGGAATATATCTGCATAATCGTGCGATCAATACTATCGCGCGAAAATGGTTCGTGAGCGCGTATGAATTTGAAAACTGCTTACCGCAAAAAGGTAAGAAGAAAGAAGGATCGGTAAGGGTTGCGCCCTTTGTCTCATTCGCTGAAATCAAAGATGCTCTTGGTGAAAAACTTGCGGAAGATTTATTGAAAGAAAAATTATTTGAAGAGAAAGCATATCGTTTGGTCAAGAGAACATTGGCGTATTCACAGTTTCTGGCGTTGTTTGCCAAAGATCTTGAAATACTTCTAAATGAGTATAACGAGAAGAAAAACAATTTTTCTAAAAAAGACTTGAGGATATTTGAGCGCGGGGAAAATGATGAAAACGTAGACGCATTGAAGGATGCTCTTGATGCCGGCTTGCATATAGTGCAGTTCATGAAATATTTTGTGTTAAGTTCCAAGAAAGCGGACGATAAGCCTACTCATACCAGCGCGGAATTTTATAATCACTATGACGAGCTCTACGGCGACCCTGATCAAAAACACGATATTGTGCGCTATTATGATGCGTTCCGCAATTTTTTAACAAAAAAACCGGCGGATCAAAAGAAAATCAAACTAAATTTCGAGAACGGCGCGCTTTTAACAGGCTTTGATAAAGATAAGGAATCAGAAAAACTTGGCATTATTTTGCGTAAGAACTCCATCTATTATCTTGGCATTATAAACAAAGAGCATAACAAGATATTTGATGATAAAAAACATCAAGATGCTTTTGATGTTGTTGACGCTACGTCTTATGAGAAAATGGAATATAAATTGTTCCCCGACCCCAAAAGAATGGTTCCCAAGATCGCTTTTGCGAAAAAAAATCGTGAGCGCTTTGGTTGGACACAGGAAATCCAAGACATCAAAGACGAGTACGCGCGATTCCAAGATGATAGGGGAGATAGGTCAAACTGGAGTAAACAGTTTGACAAAATAAAGCTGACAAAACTTATTGCCTATTATCAACATGCGCTTGATAGAGGAGGGTACAAAAATACTTTTGATTTTCAGTGGAATAATCCGGTTGATTATTCCGGAATAGGTGAATTCAACGACCATTTGACAAGCCAAAATTATAAGATTGGTTTTAGGCAGGTTCGTCAACGATACATTGATGACAAAGTCGCGCAGGGTGAATTATATTTATTCAAGATTCACAATAAAGATTTTGGAGAAAAGTCAAAAGGAACTCAAAACACCCATACGCTTTACTTCTTAAACTTGTTTTCACAGCACAATCTTACTCATATAAAACTACGACTTGCCGGCAACGCCGAAGTATTCTATAGAAAATCATCAACGCAAAGAAAAGAGGAACAAAGAAAGTTTATTCGCCCCATTGTCAAAAATAAAAGGTTTACCGAAGATAAATACTTCTTTCATATTCCGATAAAAATAGGCGCGAGTGTAAATTCAATTTCTGAAACAAAGTTTAACCGTACGCTCAATGAGAAATTGCGGCAATCAGCATGCCTTATTATTGGCATTGACCGCGGAGAAAAACATCTTGCCTATTATTCCGTCATTAACCAAAAAGGAGAGATCGTGGATCAGGCAAGTTTGAATAAAATTAATGATGTTGATTACTGTGAGAAGTTACGAACAAGAGAAAAAGAACGCCTGGAACAGCGCAAATCATGGAAAGCGATTTCGCAGATCAAAGACCTCAAGCGCGGATATATTTCGCAGGTAATACATAAACTTTCCGAACTGGTAATAAAACATAACGCTATTATTGTTTTTGAGGATTTGAACATGCGTTTCAAGGAAGTGCGCGGCGGAATAGAACGAAGCGCTTACCAACAGCTTGAGAAAGCGCTCATAGAAAAGTTCGGGTATCTTGTATTTAAAGACAAAGACCCGCTGGAAGCTGGTGGCGTTCTCAATGGGTACCAACTTTCCGCGCCATTTGAATCGTTTGAAAAAATGGGAAAGCAGAATGGTGTAATTTTTTATACCAATCCCGAGTACACGTCTACGACTGATCCGGTTACCGGATGGCGGCAACACATTTACATTAAAAGCGATGCGACCGATAATGAGGCTTTAAAAGTGTTTACGGAAAAAATCGGAATTGGATGGAGTGATGACAAACAAAGTTATACGTTCTCGTACGACCAAAAAGATTTTTGGGAAGACTCGCCGGCACGGAAGTGGGTCCTGTATGCGAATGCGCCACGGCTTGAACGCTATCGTAACGATGCTGGGTATTGGACGACGCGTGAAACAAATTCAAATGATCTTCTGCGTGAGCTTTTTGAAGTATGGGACTTCGATCAGCCGGAAGGGGATATCAGCGAGCAGATCGCGATGATGTATGAAGAAGGAAAATTGAAGGGAGAAAAAATCATCAGCGAGAAATCGCAGCGGTTTTTTAAAGCGTTGCGTTATGCTTTGAACCTTACGCAACAAATTCGTAACTCCGATTCCATTCGGTATGTGTATGAAAGAGATGCGCAAGGGGATATCGTGGAAGATTCCCAAGGGAAAATGGTAGTGAAGGAGATTGGCGAGAATGTTGATTTCATCGCTTCACCGGTAGTTCCTTTTTTCACGACGCCAAACCCCTATACCAAAGAAAATCTCTGCGGGCTTGTTATAGAGAATGGCGATGCAAATGGCGCGTACAATATCGCGCGCAAGGGAATTATGATGCTTGAACGGATAAAACAAACTCAAGCAAATCCTGATCTCTATATCTCAAAATCTGATTGGGATGAATGGCTAATGAAAGACATAAAGCAAAAATAAAACGTAAACTTGACAAATTGTCAAAATAATGATAATAAAAAACAGACCGAAGCGCGGTCTGTTTTTTACAATGGAGCCATACATTCAAATATCAAAAATAAACGATTTTATCTTCTGCCCGCAGTCGGTGTATTTACATACTATTTATGACAATTTTGATGCGGCGACGTATCACGATGAACCGCAGAAAGAGGGCAAGCTTAACCATGAAAATATAGATAATGGGAAGTACTCTACGTCCGCTCATATTTTGCAAGGTATGCCAGTGTACAGCCACCATTATAATCTTGCTGGTAAGATTGACCTATTCGACCGTGAAAAGAAGATGCTTATTGAGCGTAAGACGTCAATCAAGCATATCTATGATGGGTATAAATATCAGCTTTATGCGCAATATTTTTGCTTGAAAGATATGGGGTATGACGTTGAGCGGTTGCGTCTCTATTCGCTTAAAAATAATAAGCAATATGATATACCGTTGCCAGGCGATGATGAGACGAGAAAGTTTGAAAAGATAATTCAGCGTATACGCAGATTTGACGTGCTAAAGAACGTTTCGTGCGTAAGTGAAGCGAAATGCGCTCGGTGTATTTACAGCAATCTGTGTCACTTGAGTGGAGCAACAACCCGAACAGATCAAGAGCTTTTAAACGGTAAGAAATGATACCATGATTTCACTTCCTGATTTCAAAGAAAAACAAATATTGGTTGTGAACGCCGAATGGGGATCGCGTCCATCGCTCAAATTCCAGAACGACAACATTGTGTTTTCGAAGAACGGCAAGGTAGTCAATCGCGCGTCGTGCCATAAGGTATTCGCACTATTCGTGGCTGGTGACATATCTCTGTCGAGTGGTCTTCTTAAGAAAGGACGCGAGCACGGAGTTTCGATTTTTCTCGCGAAACATAATTTTGAAGTCTACGCTGCGCTTTCGGCATTCGCGGCGGGAAACTATCTGTTACGACAAAAGCAGTACACTCTTTCAAAAGAAGAGGAGTTAAAAATTGCAAAGTACATCGTGAAGAACAAGATCGGAAATCAGTTTTCCCTCCTCAAGGGAAGCAAGCTCCTTGCGTCGAAAGAAGCTGATGTGGCTCAGAAAGAGATCGCGAAGCAGATAGACGAAGTGCTTGACGATCAATCGCTTCTTGGGATTGAAGGCAATATGTCACGACGTTTTTACGGAATGTACTTCGGCGAGATCGGATGGCTTCGCCGGTCGCCACGCGCTAAACAAGATATCCCGAACTTTCTTATGGACATGGGGTATACATTTTTGTTCAACATGATTGACGGTTTGTTGTCGTTGCATGGATTTGACACATATAAGGGGTGTTATCACAAACTGTTTTTTCAGCGTAAATCACTTGCTTGCGACGCGATGGAACCGTTTCGGTGCGTTATCGATAAACAGATACAAAAATCATATAACCTGAAACAAGTGAATGAAAAAGATTTTCGCATTGTGCAGGGGAAATACGTGCTCGACTTATCAAAGAACACAAAATATGCGCAACTGTTCGCTGAGGCGATTATGGGCAATAAAGAGGATCTGTTTACTTTCATACGGGAATATTATCGGTTCGTCATGGATCCGGCGAATCCATTCCCAATCTTCGATATAAAAGTAAAATGATATGATCGTAGTTTCTTATGATTTTAGTAACGATAAGACGCGTGCAAAATTCGCCAAGTTTTTGACGAAATTTGGACGCAAATTGCAATACTCCGTGTACGAAGTGCGGAACAGCCAAAGGGTATTGCAATGTATTTTGAAAGAGGTAGAATTGGTATATAAAAAACAATTCACCAACGCCGATAGCATACTGATTTTCCGCGCATGCGAAGGGTGTAAGAAAAAGGTGCGACGGTATGGATACGCGGCGAATGAGGAGAAAGAGGTGGTTATTTTTGAGTAGATTTGAGGCACTTTTACAACTAAATATTGAAAAGTGGAAGTTCAATGTAGGTATTATGGATATAATACAGTAGGGGAAACCTCGGTCTTTATGCCGAGACAAATATAGTAATTGGCTTGGTTAAGCCAACAAGTCGTAGCATACTGGATATGCTATTTGCATCTCTACGGCTTAACCAAGCCACCCCCGCTGTCTAATCCCTATATCAAATTTCTACTTTTGTAGATGCCGAAGACACACTCGAAGCAAAAAGTCTAATCCCTATATCAAATTTCTACTTTTGTAGATTGGCATCGTCAACAAAAGTGTTTGGGTCTAATCCCTATATCAAATTTCTACTTTTGTAGATTTTATGATAGCGATTCCATTTGACTAGTCTAATCCCTATATCAAATTTCTACTTTTGTAGATTTGGTACTGGAACAAATGTAATAACGTCTAATCCCTATATCAAATTTCTACTTTTGTAGATTTCATTTTCACGATTCCATGCGAACGTCTAATCCCTATATCAAATTTCTACTTTTGTAGATTGAGATTTGCGCTTGGATTCGGGAGTGTCTAATCCCTATATCAAATTTCTACTTTTGTAGATGTTAAATTATTTTCTTACTTTCGTTTGTCTAATCCCTATATCAAATTTCTACTTTTGTAGATGATCGCGCTTAATATCCCCACAAAAGTCTAATCCCTATATCAAATTTCTACTTTTGTAGATATACAATAAATGTATTGTGTGAACAGGTCTAATCCCTATATCAAATTTCTACTTTTGTAGATTCGAGCCGGTCACTGATAATGCTGTGGTCTAATCCCTATATCAAATTTCTA
>PFQT01000029.1 GCA_002788135.1 Candidatus Yonathbacteria bacterium CG_4_8_14_3_um_filter_46_25 | reverse complement strand
ATGTTTTTAAGCTTTCGCCTTTTAAATTAAGATGATTACCCTTTGTCACCTCAATTCTACCTTAAGTGTCACCTCATATGGTTAACTGTACAACCACTTGACAGCGCTTGTTGTTTGTATATACTTTACCATTGTACGGTATGAGTATGTTACACATGATTTTCAGGCGGAAGAAGTGAAATCTTTTTTACATTTCGCTTTGTCAATTCCGCTCGAAAAGCGGGTTTTTTATTCAAAAAATAACCTGCCGTGTGTATGCGCTGAGACGATCTGGCCATTGAAAACAAAATTTCCGTCACGATGTCTCGATAGGCATCGGAGACGGAGCAGGTAAGAAAGAAAAATAAAAATTATTGTGGTTTTTGAATTTCCCGACGGGAAATTTAAGGGCGTATGGTGGATGCCTTGACTCTAAGAGGCGATGAAGGACGTGGCATGTCTGCGATAAACTTCGGGGAGGTGACGAGCAACCTTTGATCCGGAGGTGTCCGAATGGGGAAACCCGGTCGAGTAAAACTCGACCATCCCGCTTTATTGCGGGAAGCATACCCGGGGAAGTGAAACATCTCAGTACCCGGAGGAAAAGAAACCAATCAGTATTCCCTGAGTAGCGGCGAGCGAAACGGGAGAAGCCCAAACCCGCGAGCATCTTGTTTTGCAAGATGTCGCACTATTTCATTATTTTAATATTGAAATCGCATCTCGCTTTGCAAGATGCTCGCGGGTGTTGTAGGGTAGCAATGTCGGCTTTGGTCGAGAGAAGTCAAAAATTGTTTTTGTTAGCTGAAGACGCTGGAAAGCGTTGCCCCAGACGGTGATAGCCCCGTAAGCGAAAACGAAAACATCTTCTTTGTTGTTATTCCTGAGTACTTCAGGACACGAATAGCTTGAAGGAATCCGCCGGAACTAACCGGCAAGGCTAAATACTCTTAGAGATCGATAGTGAACTAGTACCGTGAGGGAAAGGTGAAAAGAACCCCGGAGAGGGGAGTGAAATAGACCTGAAACCATATGCCTACAAGGAGTCAGCGGCGTGCGTAGCACGCGGTGTTTAAATATTCAATGTTTAAATCTCGCGTGCTGCGCGCGCTCATGGCGTGCCTATTGAAGAATGAGCCAACGAGTCTGTATATACAGCTTGTCTAAGTCCGCCAAGGACGGAGGCGTAGCGAAAGCGAGTGTGAATAGCGCGTTTTGCTGTATGTTCAGGACCCGAAGCCAGGTGAGCTTACCATGAGCAGGGTGAATGCAGTCGAAAGACTGCAGGAGGCCCGAACCGTTTAGCCGTGCAATACTATCGGATGACTTGTGGTAAGGAGTGAAAAGCTAATCGAACCTGGTAATAGCTGGTTCTCTCCGAAATAGCTTTTGGGTTAGCGTCGAGTGATCCTTCCGGGGGTAGAGCACTGGAAGAAATGAATAGGGGGCAACCTCGTCATTTCTATCAAACTCCGAATACCGGAAATTATAGCTCGGCAGTTAGACTGTGGGGGCAAAGCTCCATTGGTCAAAAGGGAAACAGCCCGGATCTCCAGTTAAGGTCCCTAAATCTACACTAAGTGCACTTAAGGAGGTGAAATTTCTCAGACAATGAGGAGGTTGGCTTAGAAGCAGCCACCCTTTAAAGAAAGCGTAACAGCTCACTCATTCAGAGATCTTGCGCCGCAGATAATCGGGGCTAAGTGTGGTACCGAAACTGAGGGCTTTCAATCTGTTCGCAGATTGGGAGCGGTAGGAGAGTGTTCCGCTCTGCGTTGAAGGCAAAGGGGTGACCCATGCTGGAGCGTGCGGAAGCAAGAATGTTGGCACAAGTAACCACAATGCGGGTGAAATCCCCGCACGCCGAAAGACTAAGGTTTCCTTGGCGATGACAATCAGCCAAGGGTTAGTCGGGCCTAAGGCGATGGCGAAAGCCGTAGCTGATGGACACACGGTTAATATTCCGTGACTTCTTTATGTTGCGATGGGGCGACGAAGTTTAGTATGTTGTGCGCATTATTGGATTTGCGTTCGTGCTCTAAGGGCGATTCTTAGGAAAATCCGGGAGTCTGTCTTTCATGACGAGTCCAAGGAGAGCGAAAATTCCGCGCTTCGGCGCGGGAAATAGAACAAAGCAAGCTTCCGAGAAAAACCTCTTAGCTTCAAACATAAAGAAACCGTACCGTAAACCGACACAGGTAGTCAGGTCGAGAAGACCAAGGCGAACGAGTGAGTATTCCCCAAGGAACTCGGCAAAAAAGCAGCCGTAACTTCGGAATAAGGCTTCCCCTCACATGAATTAGCGTTGTTGGACAATTGTCCAATGTGAAAACGGTATTATTGGGTCGTTTCGGCGGTCTGAGATATTCGTATACCATGCAAACGGAGTGTTTGTAGCGCTAATTCATGTGAGGGGCGCAGCGAAAGTATCCCTGGCAACTGTTTATCTAAAACACAGCTCCCTGCGAACTCGTAAGAGGATGTATAGGGGGTGACGCCTGACCAATGCCAGAAGGTTAAATATCGGTGGTGTGCGCATCACACTGCGTGTGATGCCGCGGTATTTAAATATTTCAATATTTAAATATACATCGCGCATAGCGTGATGCGCATGCTGGCTGATATAAGCCCTGGTGAATGTCGGCCGTAACTATAACGGTCCTAAGGTAGCGAAATTCCTTGTCTGGTAAGTTCAGACGTGCACGAATGGCGCAATGACTGGGGAACTGTCTCGGGGAACAGCTCGGTGAAAATACAATACCGGTGAAGACGCCGGTTACCTGCAGTTAGACGAAAAGACCCCAGGAGCTTTACTGCAACTTGGTATTGAATGTGTTTTTTTGTTGCGTAGCATAGGTGGGAGACTTTGAAGTTTGCCTTTCGGGGTAGATGGAGTCGTCAGTGAAATACCACTCTTCAAAGAGGCACATTCTAACTTGTACGGCAAAAACGTACAGAGACAGTACTTGGTGGGTAGTTTAAGTGGGGCGCTTTCCTCCTAAAAAGTAACGGAGGAGTTTATTAAGGTTAGCTAGGCGCGAATGGAAACCGTGCCGGTAGTGTAATGGCATAAGCTAGCTTGACTGCAAGGCGTACATGCCAAGCAGGTGCGAAAGCAGAACATAGTGAACCGACGGCTCGCTTTAGACGCGGCCGAAGATTAACGGATAAAAGCTACCCTGGGGATAACAGGCTAGTTCCGCCCAAGAGTCCATATCGACGGCGGAGTTCGGCACCTCGATGTCGGCTCAACTTATCCTGGGGCTGGAGAAGGTCCCAAGGGTTTGGCTGTTCGCCAATTAAAAAGTTACGCGAGCTGGGTTCAAACCGTTCAGGAAATAGCACAATGCTGTTTTTTGAACCGTTTGAACCCGCTCATAAACGACACAATCGGGTCTTTTTGTCTATGAAAAATGATAGAGTCCGAATGCACACTGTTGCGTTTGGCAAGGAACCAATCACATCACGGCGCGCGCGCGAGCAATTACGCGCGAAGAGCTGACTCATATCGGAGAAATCCTTTCGTAAAAGATAAGGACAACCCCGAGGGAAGTCGTCCCGCTTTTTGTTTCAAATGGCTGGATTGACCCCGTAGAGACTACACGTCGGCATCCGCAGAGAAAGCGGAGAAGGTATAGTCCAATGCACTTGGCGACAAGTGATATCATGCGTGAGACAGGTTGGTCTCCTATCTACTGCAGGCGTTGAAATTTGAGAAGATCTGCTCCTAGTACGAGAGGACCGGAGTGGACTGACCTCTGGTGTATCGGCTGTCGCGCCAGCGGCATTGCCGAGTAGCTAAGTCGGGAATGGATAACCTCTGAAAGCATCTAAGAGGGAAACCAACTTCAAGATGAGATTTCGTTTGAGATTCCTAGGAGATGACTAGGTTGATAGGCTCTAGATGTAAGCGCAGTAATGCGTTCAGTCGAGGAGTACTAATTCATCAATTCCTGTCGGGAAGTTCAAAGATCACAATAATGCAATAAAATCTATTCTTACCGTGTTATCGGCGCGCCAGCCGATGCGTAAAAAATTTCAGCTTTTTATGTTGGTGTTTTGTCGGAGGGGGTACACCCGTTCTCATTCCGAACACGGCAGTTAAGCCTTCTAGAGCCGATGGTACTCGTAAAGGGGAGAGTAGGCAGACGCCAACATAAAGTGCTGAAGTCTTACTCGTGCTTGTCTTTATCCACGAGAGTGGCGTTCTTTTTGGGCGGTTTTTTCGCGTGGAATAGAAAAACAAAATCCCGCTTTATGATGCGGGTTTTTTGCACGGAGGTAAATGGCGGAAGAAGTTTTTTTTTGGTATGATATTCCACAAGTAAGAAACTCATGTTTTCGTGGTCATCAAAAAGACAAATTACGATCATTCTCTCCATTGTCGGAGTGTTTCTTTTGATTATCGCTTATCCTGTATATAAATCGCTCAATGTTCCGCCCACCTGCTACGATGGTCTGCAAAACCAGCGGGAGGCTGGAATTGATTGCGGCGGGTCGTGTCAGTTTTTATGCAAGATTCAAGTTGAAGACCCTGTGGTGTTCTGGGCGCGTTCTTTCCGAGTTTCTCCGGAAATGTATGATGCCGTGGTAAGCGTTCAGAATCCGAATTTTTATGCTAAGACTGCGCATATCGGGTATACGATGACTCTCTATGATGCCGACGGTGCGGTGTTGGCAACCCGTGAAGGGAAGACGTACATGAATGCTCGAGATAAGTTCGCCATATTCGAATCAAACATCGCGGTCGGCGTGGGAAAAGCTGTGACAAAAACGACTCTGGAGTTCAAGGATGGTTCACGATGGACGACAGGAGTCGAGCAAGATACGCCGCTCATCATCAAAGATAAAAAACTTTTTGATACCAATAATGCACCGCGTCTTCGCGCAATCCTGGTTAATTCTTCAATCCATACGGTCACGGGGATAGATATTATTGCTTTTATTTATGATATCAATAATACTATGGTTGGTGTTTCGGCAACGTATAGTGAGCGATTGGAAGGAGAGTCTTCGGATGGTGTCAGCTTTTCTTGGCAGGAGCCATTCACTCCTCCTCCGTCAGAGGGATGTACGGTGCCGGTTGACACCATGCTAGTCTTCGATCGATCGGGGAGCATGGATGACGATGGCGGCAACCCGCCTCAGCCGATATCGAATGCCAAAGATGCGGCGCGCACATTTGTCGATGGGGTGCTTGCGGAAGATCGTGTCGGGCTTGTTTCATTCGCGACAACACCCTCCAATCCGATCGATCAACCGTTGACATTCGATCACGAAGCGGTTAAAAGCGCGATCGGCGGCATCCATATTTTGTCGGGAGGAACGCAGTACACTAACCTCGGAGATGCTATCAAAAGCGCTTATGGCGCTCTGACTTCAAGTGAAGCAGTCGCCAATCGAGTTCCCAAAAAGGCGATCATCGCTCTCACCGATGGCATTGCGTCGTCGCCAACCGATCCGAATGACGAGATGAATGAAGCATATCCCGAGTTATACGCGGCACGCATCGCCGCCGATATTCGGCTTACTAGTGATGTCTCTCTTTACGTTATCGGATTGGGGAATGATGTTAATGACGAATACTTGAAAGGAAGCATTGCTTCGTCACCCAACTATTATTACAAAGCGGCAACATCCGGCGAGCTTAAAGATATTTATCACGAGATCGCTTCGACGGTTTGCAGGGAAGGGGTGTATATTACCGATATAGTTATCCACGCGCGGGAAGTTTCTTCTTCCAATTAAGTCATCTTGTTTCGTATGAAGCCGTCATTTCTTGAGATAGCAAAAAATTTTGGCGTGTCTCCATTTCGCCCCGCTCGTGGCGGTAGATCACTCTCGGTCGACTGGACGCTTTTTTTTGCGACTATTCCGCTTTTATGCGCGGGACTGGTGACTATGAATTCGTTCACAGGCGATAATTATTTTTTCGAAAAACAGATTATATGGATTACGGCGGCTTTTCTTGTTTTTTTTATGTTCAGTCTGTTCGACTTCCGTTTTCTCAAACGAACCAATGTTCTCATGGCGCTTTTTGCGATAGCGATTGCCGTGCTTATCGGATTATTTGTGCTTAACCACGCAGTGAAAGGTGCTCGGAGTTGGCTTGATTTCGGCGCTTTTTCTCTTCAGCCGTCGGATCCGGTGAAGATACTGGTGATCTTGATCCTCGCAAAATATTTTTCCCGCCGGCATGTCGAGATCGCTCACATCAAGCATGTTCTCATATCGGGATTTTATGCGTTCGTGCCGTTCGTTCTCGTACTCCTTCAGCCCGATTTTGGCTCCGCGGTGATCATTTTTTTGATCTGGCTTGGCATGGTCATGGTGTCGGGCATCTCAAAAAAACACCTCGCGGGTGTGTTTCTTCTGGGGGTGCTCGCGGCGGGGCTTTTGTGGTCGTTTGTGTTCAAGGATTACCAGAAAGACCGCATCATGACGTTTATTCACCCGCTTACGGATATTCAAGGCGCGGGGTATAACGCGTATCAATCAACGATCGCGGTCGGGTCGGGGGAGACGCTCGGAAAGGGAGTGGGATATGGAACACAGTCGCGTTTGCGTTTTCTCCCGGAATATCAAACCGATTTCATATTTGCCGCGTTCGCCGAGGAGTGGGGTTTTGTCGGTGTCGTTATACTTTTTGCGCTTTTTGGCGTTATCATTTGGCGTGTGCTTGCCGGAGCGATATTGGGCGTTTCGAATTTCGAAATACTCTTTGGTATGGGAGTCGCCATCATGTTCATGAGTCACATTATGGTGAATGTCGGGATGAATATCGGTCTTCTGCCGGTGACCGGCACTCCCTTGCCGTTCCTTTCATATGGTGGCTCGCATTTGATAACCGAATTTGCCGCACTCGGAATGCTTCAGGGGATGCGCCGTTACAACCGCGCCGCGCATAAAGACGACACCACCCACGAATTTTTGGGGATATAGAAATAGAAGGGGTCAGACACCTTTATTTTTTAAAAAATATGGTATAATTTCATATTATTTATTATGTTCATAATATGCCACGACAGCTACGTGTAGATATCGGTGGTGAAGTATACCACTGCGTCAATAGGGCAGTGGGGCGGCAGACTATTTTCAAAGAAGACAAGGATTACCGACTCTTTGAATTAATCTTGCAAGAAGTTGTCGATTCCACGAATATGCGTATTCTCGCGTATTGTATTATGCCGAATCATTTTCATCTCGTTCTTTACCCGGAGAATGATGGCGACCTTTCTGATTTTATGAAACGCATCACTGTTACTCACACGCAACGATATCGCGTGGCTACTCAAACGGTTGGTGAGGGGCCCCTCTATCAAGGGCGGTACAAATCTTTTATTGTTCAGAATGATACGTATTTGTTCACTGCGCTTCGATATGTTGAACGGAACCCGGTAACTGCCAAACTTGTAAAAGATCCACTTGGGTGGAAATATGGAAGCGTGTATAGGCGATACAAAGGAACTGCCGATGATAAGCGCCTTCTTTTTCCTTGGGTATGCGATGAACCGGAAGATTACCTTCAATTACTTGAGCAACCTCTTACGGCGAGAGAAATTGAAAAAATTGCGCGTTCCGAAATGAAAGGAACACCATTGGGGGATGATAATTATATACTTACGACCGTGGGAAAATATGGGCTTTGTTCAACAATGCGTGAGAAAGGGAGACCGAAGAAATTGAACATTACACAACGTATTTGAGAAAATAAAAGTGTCTGACCCCTTTGACTCTTTTATCGTTAGGGGAATTATTGGTTGTCGTTGACTTCGTATATTCTGGCTTCAACCTTAAAAGCATTAAAATCATTTCCGCACCACAATATACCATCATTACCCCAACCCCATGTATCAAAGTAGTAGTTATTATTTGAACAATCAAGCGCGTTCGGCTGTTCAAACCACGCGACAAGGTCGTATATTTGTCCGTCAGAATTGTA
>PFQT01000010.1 GCA_002788135.1 Candidatus Yonathbacteria bacterium CG_4_8_14_3_um_filter_46_25 | reverse complement strand
CAATAAGATAACCAAAAATCTCGAAGCGACAGCTCAAACTATTTTTAATGAATGGTTTATAAATCTCCGTTTCCCCGGATATGAAAAAGTTAAGATGGTTGATAGCGAGGTGGGAGAAATCCCCGCGGGGTGGAGCGTCGGGAAGATAAAAGATTTCATTCGAGTTGAATCAGGATTTCCTTTCAGTAGCAGTGTTTTTAATGATCAAGGAAAATATAAACTCGTGACAATTCGTAATGTCCAAGATGGTTCATTCGTGACTGATTGCGATAACTTGATTGATGAATTACCTAGCAAACTACCCGAACACTGTTTACTACGTTCGGGAGATATTCTTTTATCGCTTACTGGCAATGTTGGTAGAATTTGTCTTGTGAATGGAGAAAACTATGTATTAAATCAGCGAGTGTCGGTGCTGGTACCTGTAGATGAGCGAGATAGGGCTTATACATACTTTTTGTTTAGGAGGAATGATTTTCAAAATCTTCTAATTTCTATTTCAAAAGGGACCGCACAATTAAATCTTAGTCCAGTGGAAACAAAAGAATTGGAAGCTATTATCCCTAACGATATAACCTTAGAAAAATACAGTGAAATTGCTACGCCTATATACAAAAAAATAGTCGAAATAAATTCTGAAAATGTGAAGTTGAAAGAGACGAGAGATCAATTACTAGCAAAATTAATTTAAATTATATGGCAATAAATCAAGAGATACTAAAACAATACAAAAATATAGATTGGGATAAATTACTTAGAAAAGATTTAGGTCAAACTGGAGAACTTAATGAAGTAAAACAAAATTTTGACCGAATAAAAAGTATTTTCGACAAGATTATTAGTTACGAAGTTTTGTTGAATGAAGTCCCTAATTACCAAAGGGCATTTGAAAAGGCAATTAATAATTTCATAAACTCATGCAATAGTCAGATACTGGGTAATTCTTATACCAATACTGCTGATAGACAAAGTAAGATTGCTTTTATTCGTAGTCTTGAAGAAACATTGATATCTCAGTTAAGTCCAGTATTTAATTATTTTCAATTTGTTGACCCCACAAATAAGGGAAAGCAGGAGGATCTGGCGAAAAGATTAAAAGACGCAGATACTTTAATAAATAAACTCGAAAAAGCTGTAGATGTCAGCAGTAAAATAGCCCAAAAACAGGAAGTGGTTGAGTATGGGAATGCATTTGATGAAATGGCAAATAAAACAAATGCTATTAGGGCTAGACGAAATATAATTGCAATGTATATTTCACTGGCGGTGACATTGTTTATTGCTCTAATTTTTGTATGGGGGAAACATCTTGATATTCCTGATGAGAGTTTCTCTTTAAAACTAATTTGGAATACAATTTTGGATCAAAATATTTTGTTGAAATTGTTTATGGTCTCTGCTGGGGGTTATTTGGTAGCACATTTTTCAAGAAACTATTCTGCGGAGATGAATATGTATTATACAAATAAGCATAGACAACTTGCTCTTAATTCCCATCAACGAATTATTGATTCTGTGATAAAAACGGAAACTCCTAACGATGCTGAAACAAAGAATGCTATCTTGCTTCAGGTTGCAAAGACAATGTTTGATATTCAGGAAACAGGATATCTTAAAAATGGTAATAATCCGGTGCCAACTACTCAAATCGTTGAGACAGTAAGGACTGGCATAACAAGAGAATAGCTTTTTATGACCCCCATCAACGAAAATAATTTAACGGAACAATCGCTCATCGACTGGCTCAAAACCGAAGGTTACGAGCATGTCTATGGACCGGATATAAACCCTGGACAGACTCGCGCGGAGCGTGAGGATTTTCGAGGTGTCGTTTTGAAAGACAGACTTCTCGGAGCAATTCGGAGAATCAATCCATCACTTCCCGCCGAGCAAGCTGAAATTATTGTAAAGGAAATTGCAGATTATTCTCACAGTGATCTTATTCTTGGGAACAAAGAAGTGTATTCGTGGATTACGAATGGCAAAAAGATTTCATGGAGAGAGAACGGCGATGAAAAAACAGATTTAGTTAAACTTATAGATTTTACCGAGCCGTTATCAAATGAATTTTTGGTAGTGAATCAATTTACGGTTCAAGGTATAGATAATGTATGCCGATTAGATGCGGTGATTTTTGTGAACGGTTTGCCACTTAGCGTTTTTGAATTAAAAAGTGGGGTTCGTACAGAAGCGACAATTGGAGAAGCATACCGAGATATTGAGTATTACAAAAAGGAAATTCCGAAACTATTTTTATACAACCAAATTGTTGGACTCTCTGACTTGTTTAATGCTCGGCACGGCACAATTTTTTCTTCGTGGGAGCGATATGGAACATGGAAAGGTATCAATGCTGAAAATGATATGCCGAAAGACGCGGAGGAACTGGAGGTGTTAGCGAAAGGGCTTTTTAATAAAGAACGCTTCTTAGATGTGTTTTTACATTTCACAATTTTTGAAGCTGATAGTGATGGGGAAGCAGTTACCTATACAAAAAAGATGTGTATGTATCATCAGTATTACGGAGTGAATAAAACAATCGCAAGCACTGTTCGCGCAATTTTAGGAGAGCAAGATAGAAAAATTGGAGTATTTTGGCATACGCAAGGTTCGGGTAAATCTCTCTCGATGGTTTTCTATGTGAACAAAACAAAAAATATTCCCGAGTTGAAAAGCCCCGCGTATGTCTTTCTGACAGATCGTGAAGATTTGGATGATCAGTTATTTAAAACTTTCAGTCGGACTGGATATGGCACACTTGCAAAAAAAGCCTCGAGTATAAAAGATTTGCGCGCTAGATTATCGCATTTGGGTAGTGAACTTATATTTACGACAATTCAAAAATTTCAAGAAGATCCTGATGCACAAAACGCCTTAACCGAACGAGATAATATTATTGTTCTTGCTGACGAGGCTCATCGTACGCAATACAGCAATTTGGCGGGTAATGTTCGTCTTGCATTGCCTAACGCAAGCTTTTTGGGAGTAACTGGAACACCTATCTCAAAAAATGACAAAGATACAGTTAGGGTTTTTGGTAATGTAGTTAGTTCATACAAGATTAGTCAGTCAGTAAAAGATAAATCAACAGTACCAATTTATTACGAGGGACGGCTTGTGCCACTTCATCTCGCTGATAAATTTATTGATTCTAAATTTGACGCAGTATTTGGTGAAGTTATCTCTGATGATAATGCTCGAATGCGCAAAGAATGGGCGGTGCTTGAAGAAGTCGTAGGAGCACCGAGTCGTATAGATAAAATCGCAGAAGATATTGTAAATCACTTTAATAATAGACCGATTGAAGGTAAGGCAATGATTGTGACAATGAGTCGCCGAATTGCGGTTTTGATGTACGAGGCAATCAGAAAAATTAATGGCGCGCCGGAATGCGCTGTGGTCATTTCAAATATCGATGAGTATGCTTCTGTTATACAGCCAGAGAAAGATGTTAAGAAGTTAGAGAAACGATTTAAAAAAGTAAATGACTCTCTAAAAATCGCCATCGTATGCGATATGTGGCTAACTGGTTTTGATGTGCCGTGCCTGCATACGATGTATCTTGATAAGCCACTTAAAAATCACGGACTTATGCGAGCAATAGCTCGCGTGAACCGAGTTTTCAAAGATAAGCCAGGCGGTTTGATTGTTGACTATATCGGTATTGCTGAAAATCTGAAAAAAGCGCTTGCTTGGTATGACTCCGATATTCAAAATGATGCGCTAATTCCTATCGATGAAGTTGTAGCGCAAATGCACACAATACACAAACAGGTTGGTGAATTTTTTGGCAAAGTTGATTATGCTTCTTGGAAACAAAAGAAAGGAGTTGAGCTAGTCAGAATTATGCAGGCAGGAATAAACGAGGTGATAACTAATAACGGATATTTGTCTGATGAGCGAAAAATGAAATACATAGGAACGGTTTCAAAACTTTCGAAACTACACGCCCTTGTTATGCCGGGCGAAGAAGCTATGAAGATCGTAAATGATTTGCAATTCTTTCAATCAATTCGCGAAGCGATACGGAAGCAGACCGTATTACCACATGCTATTTTCCCCGAAGAAACAGAAAGCGCTATTCGCAGTTTGATGCAAGACTCTATTCAAGCCGAAGGCATTGTTGATTTGTTTAATGTTCCTGGTCAAGAAAGGAAAAGCATTTCAATTTTTGATGAGAAATTTGTTGCTGAAATAAAGAAATCTCAATACCACAATTTTGCGGTTGATTCGGTTCGCAAGTTTCTCGATCAGGAAATTCGGGCTCGTATGCGAGTTAATACTGCTCGTTACGAAACAATGCTCACGCTGTTGGAAGGACTTATTGAAAAATATGAAAACAATGTAATTAGTTCGGCTGAAATAATAAAACAACTTCTTGAAATTGCAGATGAAATTAAGAAGTTAGATCAAGAGAGTAAAGACACGGGACTTTCTGAAGAAGAAATTGTATTTTATGACACGCTTGAAAAAAATCCCGATCTCAAGAATGCAGGAATTGATATAAAGGAATTTGTGAAAGAGCTCACGAAGCGTATTAGGCGCGACTTGGCGATTGATTGGACTAACAACGAAACAATAAAAGCGCGTATTCGTCAGAATGTAAGACTTCTTTTGCTTCAAAAAGGAATTATTGAGGAGATGCAAACCAAAAGACTTATTGAATCCATTTATATGGAGACTGTGCGAGTGTATAGAGAATATTTACCAGCATAAATTTATGGACGAAGAAGTTTTTGAAAAAGCAAAAGAAGAAGATTTGGGGAAAGACGAAGCGGAAGAACTTCAGGAAATTGTAGATGAAACCGGACTTGATGTTGATGATGCTTTTGAAATTTGGGAAGCTATGTAATCTCTAGGGAGTCCCGCTCGCATCCCTCTCGTCCTCTGCGAGCGGGCTTGCGCGCGAACGGGAGGGTGGGTCAAGCGCATTTGCATTTGAGCCTCGGACATTTCCGCTAGGGCGTCCTGACTCACGGATGAGCGCCGCCGTAATCTTGCAATACTAAAATCCGAAGCGGAAGCGACACCACATACAGTGGATATGAAAAAGAGGAAGGGGGTTGTGCAAGGGCGGAACGCCTAGGCTCTGCGAGGCGTTGGCGGAATTGTTAGGGTTGGCACAGAATCGGAGCGTACGATTTAGTTTAGAGCCACCACGCACGCGGAGCGTGCGACATCATTTGTTTTGAAAATAAGTGCGAGCAAAGTGTAGAATTACAGCACCATAATCAAACTCAACCGTTTTGCGGATTTTGTTTGGGCGTGGCGGGGTTCATCACAGCTTCTCTTTGTCTGTTTTGACACATTGCCCATCCATCGAAACAACAAACAATACGAGAAACGATTATATTTAAACAACTCTTGGATGTGTCCACTTTTGCCGCGCTGTAACCCAATATAGGTAGCGGCGCATATTAATGTTAAGTATGGCGTACGGTCTGTTGTTTTGAGGTTGGATCATGCTATAATAGCGACACATCACGCAATGAACATGAATCTATTTTAGTGTCGTTTTATTGGAACACGATAATACAAAATACAAAAATTTATGAACCAAGATTGGACACAGGAGAAAAAAATTGCCGCGCGTATGTTCGCCGTTGTGGCGGGTGCCGCGACATTCCTTTTCATCATATTGGGGGTGACGAACATATACAGCGTTGACTACATCGGTAAAAATGCTCCGCCCCAAGCAACGATTTCCGTGAGCGGACAAGGCAAGGCGTTCGCGACACCCGATATCGCGGAAGTTTCATTTTCCATCACCGCTGAAAGTGTGGCCGTGCCAACGGCGCAAGAGCAAGTTTCAAAGAAACTTGCTACCGTTAGAACATCGCTTACAGAGCTAAAAATCCTTCCTAAGGACATTCGGAACGAAGGATACAATATATATCCCCGATATGAGTACGAAAGAAAAATAACGGCACCGGTGATTTGTGACGCGTCTTCTTTGGGCGGTGCTTGTCCACCTGTTCCGGTTAACACCGTGCGAGTATTAAAAGGGTACGAGGTGACGCAGTCCGTTGTTGTCAAAGTGCGTGATCTTGCAATCGCGGGCAAGGTTGTTGACGCATTGGGCGCGGGAGGGGTAACTAATGTTGGTGGAATCAATCTGATGGTTGAAAATCCCGATAATGCCCGCAATGAGGCGCGGGAAGAAGCGATAACGAAGGCAAAACAGCAGGCACGTGTTTTGACAGAGCAACTGGGAGTCAAACTGGTGCGTATTATTTCGTTCAACGAAGGCGGTTATTATCCGGTGCCGATGATGTATTCGAAGGCCGAGTTTGATTCTGCGGGGGTCATGGGCATCCCGACCGATATTCCAGTCGGAGAGAATGTTATTACGGCGAATGTCTCCATTGTTTACGAGATCCGATAAGCAAGCGGAAAGGGCGGCTTCTTTTTATTCACGACTTGCGATGTCGTGAGATTGAATGAGAATGAATTACGATGCATGACCGGCGGGGTACAAGAACGTTATTTTCCTGGAAAAATTTTGTTTTTTGCGAGAAATTCAACGGTTTTCCCGCAATCACATATCCACTTGCCATTTGTTCTCATAAAGGATTATACTGAAAATAGCTTTATAAAAACCGGTACGCGGAAAAGAAAGGAGGAGGTTATGGATACCCATGAAATCTTTGCCAAGTTTGGCGGTATGCTCGTTGATAGTTGGGGATGCTTGCGGTTACTGTATGACTTGGAGTTTGAATCTGTGTATCCATCCGCTGATCGGATCATCAGCGTGAAAGTCGGCGAACTGGATAATTTTTCTCATTATGTATGGGATCTCCGTGGAAATTATCCGAAACATACGTTCTTTTTCGAGTATGTGAGGGAATTGATTATCCATAGATCGTTTGAAGGGATCGAGATGTGTCTGCATGTCCACAATGGCAACACGATTGATCCAAAGCACCTTACGGAGCTTGGGATGATTGCCGATGCCATCGTGGCGAAAACGGCATGGTGCCGCGTGTAAACTACCGGTTTATGAATCGGCTGCTGGTATGAATAACCAGCAGCCTCTTTTTGTCGAGCTTTCCGTCACTGGTTCGTTGCGATACAATAAAGCAATCATGAATAAACTTGTTTTATTGCGACATGGCGAAAGCACATGGAATCGGGAGAATCGGTTTACGGGATGGACGGACGTACCGCTCTCGCTCGAAGGAGAGATGCAGGCGCATCGGGCGGGGCGGCTTCTCAAAGATGCCAAGTTCTCGTTTGATCTCGCTTTTACCTCGGTCCTGAAGCGCGCGATCGATACCCTTGACATCGTGCTCGGCGAAATGGAGACGCGCATTATCCCGCGACGAAAATCATGGCGGCTCAATGAACGGCACTATGGTTCCTTGCAAGGTCTCAATAAACAAGATACCGCGAAGCGAGAGGGCGCGGAACGGGTGCGGATGTGGCGCCGCGGTTATCTTGTTCGTCCGCCCGCGGTCGGTCGAGATGATGATCGCTATCCCGGCAACGATCCGAAATATGCGCACCTTCGCACGAATGACATTCCTTTCGCGGAGTCCCTCAAGGATACGATCGATCGATTTTTTCCTTTTTGGGAGGGTGAGGTTGTGCCGGAAATCAAAAACGGCAAACGGGTAGTCATTGTCGGACACGGGAGCACATTTCGCGCGCTTATCAAAATCCTCGACGGCATATCCGATGTCGATGTCGAAAATGTGAACGTTCCGTACTGTATTCCTTTGGTGTATGAGTTTGACGATCGCATGGTGCCAGTCGGATCGTATTATCTCGGAGATAAGCGGGAGACAGAAGAGGCGACCGAACTGGTCAGGCGACAGGCAGAGGTGGCGTAACAACTCGATGCGGATTTTTAGAAGAGCCCGGCGGCGTTCTCCGCGATGGTCGCAAGTATTGAGCGAGGGAGGGGATTTTCTATCAGTAACGATTTTTTCTTTGACACGCGACTCGAATTTCTTGGTAAGTGGCGGCGACAACTTATTGCTGAAAGTCTAGGAAAGCGGCATGATACGA
>PFQT01000016.1 GCA_002788135.1 Candidatus Yonathbacteria bacterium CG_4_8_14_3_um_filter_46_25 | reverse complement strand
AAAAAAGGCGACACGGTATGGTTTTCCGCTTGGTACTATATTGAAAAAGGCATGCCGACAAGCATTATGGATATCGAATCCTCGTGGATGACCGGATATCCGGGCATGCGTATATTTGTAGATGAAAGCGGGTTGCCGTCTCTTGAACTGAAAGCGTTCAGTACGCCGCATTTCAAACAAAGAGGAGAAACGGTTCTCCTTCCGATCGGGAAATGGTTCCATATCAAAACACATTTTTATCTCTCTGAAAAAGAAGACGGTTTGGCGGAATTGTGGCTTGATGGTCAAAAAATAATTAGCGGAATAGGGCAGACCCTTCCTTTGGCAGATACGGTGTACAACAATTTAGAAGTTGGCATCAGCGCGAATGCATACGATACGAATACCATACTCTACGTTGATGACATTGTTATTTCTCACGAACCAATATGAGTGTGTAGAACATAAGCGTTGCAAGGAAGACAGGATAGCGCGTCTCATAATGTGGCGTGAATAATCGTAACCAACAATGACTCATTTCATAGGGCATTCGATATTAGGGAAGGCGGCGGGGTGGGACGCGGATCTCGCGAAACATGCTTAAAAGGTCCGACCTTTCCAACTTTCGACCTTTCCAACTTTTCAAAAATGAGAGAAAAGACTCAATGTGGAGAGCATCAATATCACAAGAAACCTCCGATTTCTTGAAAGTCATTTGCGTGGTAGAATAAGATAATTGAAAATGAAATCACTCGTGGCACGCATCAAGAAACTCTACGGGCTGGAACTGCACTCTCCCGAGCGGGTGGCAAAGGGTTTTTTGTCCGAAAACCATATCCTTCTGGGGGATGGCACAAAATATTTTCTGAAACGGTATCGCTTCGATAGTAAAGACCGCATACAGGAGATCCATGTGGCAAAAAGATATTTTGCCGATGGAGGTATCCCCGTCATTCTTCCCATTGTCAACAAAGAAAGTAGCACGTTCTTTTTCTGTGATGGTGGATATTTTGCCTTGTTTCCGTTCGTGATCGGTTGGCAACCAGAAAGAGGGTCGCTCTCCGACATAGCCGTCGAGTCACTCGGAGAGACGCTCGGAAGGATACATCTTTTGGGGAGAGATGCGGATGTGCCGATCAAGGAGCGATTCAAGCCGTGGGATAAACAAGAAGCTTTGGAAAGAATCAAAGTTATCGATTCTGAAATAAAAAAGAAATCGGAGCTTACGGATTTTGACAAACTTGCTCTGGAAAGTATCATCGCGAAAAAGCGGCTCATGGAAGCAAACTTGGCGGTATACGAAGATTTTGACTTACCCGCCGACCATCTTATCCACGGCGACTATCTCGATCATAATGTTTTCTTTGGCACGGATGACCATGTTTCGCATGTCTTTGATCTCGAAAAGACCGAATACTCTCCGCGGATGTTCGAGCTGTTTAGATCGCTTATGTATACTTTTGTAAGCGGGCGCGCTGGATTGGGCGAGATGGAGAAAGTAAAGCGATATCTCGGCGCGTATCGGAAAGTGTATCCTACGCGAGACGACGAGCTTTCAAGCGGGTTAAAGCTCTTCTATTTAAAAGTGATCCATGGCACGTGGATCGAGAGTGAACATTACTTGAGAAACAACATGAGAATCGACCATTTTTTCTTAGGGGATTTCCGGCGCATGAGTTATCTCGCCGATCACCTCAAAGAGTTTGAGAACGAGATACTTCGATCATAGACGATCAAAAGTTGTTTAACGATAACATATTTCTGTGAAAGTCCCGCGATGGTTGGCTCTTCATTTTTAGTTTCTTTTGACTTTTCGCTCAATCGGGCGCAGAATGCGGAAGACCGCATTGAATTGATACGATACACTTATGGCATTTATTGATGAGTTAAACATATTCGCGTGTGCCGGTAAGGGTGGCAACGGTGTCGCGCGTTGGCGCCATCAAAAAGGGAAAGAATTTGGTGGCCCTGCCGGCGGCAACGGCGGGCGCGGGGGCGACGTGCATGTTCTTGCGGTACGAGATGTGCAACTGCTTTCAAAATATCGAACAATAAAAGAGTTTTGCGCGCAAGACGGCGGCGACGGAGGGAAGAATAGTTTGCACGGATCTGACGGGGAAAATTTGGATATCGCTCTTCCGCTCGGTTCGATAATAACAAACATCAAGACCAACAAAAGGATCTCGTTTCAAAAAGAGGGAGAACTGATACTCTTACTTCGTGGCGGCAACGGCGGGCGCGGCAATGAGTCGTTCAAAAGCTCGATCAATCGAAGTCCGAAAGAAACCACTCCCGGCACAGAGGGAGAGCAGGGAGAATTTTTTGTTGAGGTGGAGCTTATCGCGGATATTGGGCTTATCGGACTTCCCAACGCCGGCAAAACAAGTCTTTTGAACATGCTCACCAGTGCCAAAGGGCAGGTTGGTAATTATCCGTTTACCACACTTGAGCCAAACCTTGGGGAATTCAACGGGTATATCATTTCGGATATTCCCGGACTTATAGAGGGCGCCGCAAACGGGAAAGGGCTCGGGCATAAATTTTTGCGTCATGTGAAGCGTACGAAAATACTTGCGCATGTGATATCGCTCGAAAATGAAGATCCGATCGAAGCATACGAAACGATTCGGCATGAGCTTGAAGAATACGGCAACGAACTTCCGCTCAAAAAAGAAATAATCGTGCTTACCAAGACCGACATGGTTGATGATCCTGCGCGTATCAAAAAAGCCGTTAATGAAATGAAGAAAAGATCCGAGGTCGTGCTTACCGTCTCTCTCTATGACGACGAAGCGGTAAAAATGCTCAAGCTGGTTTTCCTGCAAAAAATAAAATAGAATTATGAAAAAAGTTTTTGCGGAAGTCGGATTTGGGAATAACTCATTCTTTTCGACTGAATTCGAAGATGGGAATACCGAATTCCTCAATTTTTAAAACCGCAAAAAGTAAGCGGGTATTATTTTCGTCTTTGGGTGTTCAAGAATGTGTTCATTGTTTCGACTAATCACGGATTTGAAATAACACATAAAAATAGGAATAAATTGAAAATCTTGTTTGGGATGAGTGGCGAAAATAAAACGTGAGCATGTTCAAATGCCGAAAATTCGCGGAGTTGGTATAGTAAAAAGATGCCCGTCATCAAGATCGTCAGCAAAAAAGAAACGAAAGACAAGTGGACCATCATTGTGGAGGTTGATGCGCTTTCGTTCACTGTGCGCGTGGGGAAGGAATATTGGCGCTCGCTTACTGACGAAAGGGAACTCCCGGAGTGTTTAGTGGAACGTTCTTTCGCCTTCCTGCTCGTACGGGAGCCGAAAGATGCGATCTTAAGAACATTTGACCTTGCGCTCATCGGGCGCTATTTCCCGAAGTATGAGAGTGAGATGCGAAGAGGGTATAAAGTTTAATGTTTTAAAATAAATCTGCTAAAATGCGATATATGAACACGATCGAGAAAAAGGTGTGGCCGGAATATTTCCAGCATATAGTTGATGGTAAAAAGACGTTCGAACTCCGACTCAACGATTTTAAGGTCAACGAGGGAGACACGTTGGTCTTAAGAGAATGGGATCCAGCAACGAAAGATTATACCGGCCGGAAGCTTGAGAAAAAAGTAGGGTATGTCGGCGCATGGAAGATCGATGACCTTGCCCAATTCTGGCCGCGGAAAGAGATCGATGACAAAGGGCTACAGGTCATTTCTCTCAAATAGGAGTTTTGAAATATAGTCCGTGTAATTGAGGAGAGGCGGTTTTTCGTGCTATTCTTATCCCATAAACCATGAGTCGTCTTGAACCATATCGTCGCGTGCTTTGCGATATTAGGCCGATCTTATCTCGGCATGTTTTTGTATTAGTCAACGCGATCATTCTCGGTGTCATTCTCTTGCTTATTACGTTTGACAACGCCGAATCTGGCATCTTTCTTGGTATCATTGTTGTCGTTAATATTTTCCTTGGCGCTGGGCAGGACATTCGCGCCCGTATCTCGCTTGAAACATTGCAAATGATGACGGCGCTCAAGGTTGTTCGCTTTGATGCTGAAGGGGACGAGACCGAGATATTGTCAGAGGAAGTTATGCGCGGCGACCGGATTAAACTTCGTCTTGGTGATCAGATACCCTGCGATGGGACGCTCGTTTCATCTGAAGGTCTTGAGGTGAGCGAAGCTCTTCTCTCGGGAGAGTCCGACTCGTTTCCCAAGAATGCCGGTGATTCGGTACAGGGCGGCTCAATCGTGACGGCGGGCACGGGCATTTTTGAAGCGCAGGAGGATTTTCGCAAAAGCCGCATGGCGACCATGACCGAAGACGCGAAGAAATATGCCGCGAAACCGAGTCCGATACAGCAGGCGATAACGCATATCATTACCGTAACGGGCTACGTTCTGCTTGTCTCGATAGTATTCGTTGTTGCGCGTGGCATGATCGCGCACGATCCCTCTGTGCGTATTGTACTCAACGTCGGCGCGCTCGCGAGTACGCTTGTTCCACAAGGACTCGTGGTTATTACGACGCTTCTTTTTGCGTTCGGCGCTTCAAGTTATATGGAGAAAGGGGTGCTGTTCCAGGAGATCAACGCGACCGAAAAACTGGGACGGATCAAGAACCTGTGCATGGATAAGACTGGCACACTCACCGAGAACACGCTCGTCGTTGAAGCACTCCATGCCGCCCCCGGACATTCTTCCGATGAAGCGCGCACGCTTACCATTGATTATAATCGCGGCGCGAAGGATTCGTCACGGACAATGGCGGCGGTTGCAGATTATCTTGGCGATCGTGCCGTAATAACCGCGATCACGGATGCCCTCCCGTTTTCTTCGTGGCGACAGTATGGAGCGGTAAGGACAGGCGACGGAACGGTAATCTTCGTCGGCTCGCCGGACGCGCTCATCCCATATATGCGCTCCGACGAAGAACGAAAATGGCTTATTGAGCATATTGAAAACAATTCGCGCGAAGGCAAACGAATTTTGTGCGTCGCGCGCACCACTGCCAATGATATTCCGCGCGTACTCGATCATGCCGATCTTTCGGCGGTCGGCGCGTTTATTCTCACGAGTGAGTTGCGTAAAGGGGTGCGCGATGCCGTCGCGTTCTTTCAAAATCGCGGTGTGAGGATTAGGATTATATCGGGCGACAACACCGAAACGGTTCGTTTCGTTGCGTGCGATGCGGGGGTGCGGGGCACCGAGGAAGCGATCACTGGAAAAGAAATTGCGGCATGGAGCGATGTTGAACTTGATGAACGGATCGATCGGTACTCGATCTTTGCTCGGGTCGTTCCGGAACAAAAGGCGCGGATCGTTGAAGCGCTCAAACGTACCGGCTTTACGGCGATGATCGGCGATGGTATCAACGACGCTCTGGCAATCAAGAAAGCGGATCTTGGCATCTCGATGTTTGAAGGAGCACCGGCGACACGGCGGCTCGCATCAGTCGTTCTTATGGATAATCGCTTTACCGCATTGCCGGGCGGGGTCGAGCTTGCGGATAATTTCATCAGAAACATTGAGGTGTTTACCAGCGCGTTCATGAACCAGACGCTCATCGGGATGTTTTTTTTCATTATTGTGAGCATACTCGGCAATTCATACCCGCTCACACCGCTTAATATCTCGTTCATCAACTACTTCACCGTTGGATTGCCTGGGATTCTTGTTGCCTATTGGGCGGTACGTCCGATCGGTGTCGTCCCGCCGACGCCATCCGAGCCATTTTTAAAACGTGTCATGCCGTTCGTGTTCTGGTGTTCGCTTGTCGAGGCAGTCGCGGTCGCGATAGCCTACGTGGTGAGTCCCGCGTACTTTTCTGCGTCAGGATCAAACACGTTGGTCGGTTTTACTTTCATTCTTCTCGGGTTCATATTTTTTGCACTCGCACCGCTGGTGTATCGCGGCACGTTCGCGCCGATCGAAAAACTGCACATGGCGGCGTTCGGTATTCTTGAGATAATTTTGATCGTTGTTGCCGTGAATATTCCGATCATCGTGCGCTTTTTTGAAATAACAACCCCGCTTCCCTCCACCCGCTATATTCAAATAGCGTGCGCGGTGGCGTTTAGTGCGGGCGTGGTGCAATATCTTTTCATGAAACGATTTTTCATTCGACGGCTTGGCGTTACTGTGCCTGCGGCATCGCAATTATTACAATAACATGAAACCCCGTATTTTATTTTCTGTCAGCTCTCTCGGTCTCGGGCACGCGACGCGTACGCTTTCGATTATCGAGGTGTATATGTTGACCCACGATGTGCATATTGTCTCATCGGGGAATGCGCTCACTTTTTTGCGCTACGAGCTTGGCAGTGACGCAACGTTCTATGATCTCGAGGACTATCCGCCTCTTCAACGGGGAAGCGGATGGCGCCATTATGCGTATCTTGCGATCGATCTTACGCGAACGGTCTTTGTTATCAGAAAAGAACACGCATTTATCGCGGAGTTGGTAGACAGGATACGGCCGATTTGCGTCGTGTCCGACGGTCGTTATGGATCGTATGTTTCGGATGTTCCGTCGTTTCTTATTGTGCACCAGGTGAGCTTTGCGATGCCGAAAGGTCTGGGGGTCTTTCGCGGTGTTATTGATCGCTTGAACCGTATGGCATTCGATAATTTTGACGCGCTTTTCATTCCCGATTATGCCGATCCGATAGATAATCTTGCCGGTATGCTTTCGCATCATCCAATGCTTGAGCATCTTGAACATCATTATGTCGGTATCTTATCTTCGTTTCGGAAGCGCGAGCGAACACGCGATATCGATGTTCTGTTCAGTACGGGTGGCTTTCTTGCCAATCATAAGCCCGGCCTTGCGGAGCTTCTCATTGAACAAGCAAAAAAAATCCGCGGGAAAAAAGTTTTTGTGCTGGGCGATGCCAATGGAGGAACTCGTCACATTGCCGACGATCCGACGATTGAGATTATCCCGCTTGTTTCCGGTGACGCGCGCCATGAACTCTTTAATCGAGCGAGTTTTATAGTGACGCGCGGAGGATACACGACGATTATGGACTTAGTTGAGCTAGGAATTCGCGCGCTTCTCATTCCGACATCAGGACAAACGGAGCAAGAATATCTTGCTATGCACTTGAGTATGCAAAATCGTTTTCTTGCGATTTCGGGCGAGGATGTTAATCTTGAAGAGGGACAATTTCTTCAGCCGTTGCGTTCTTTTGATCCCGCATGGAAGACCGAATTATCAGTTAAGCGAATTATCGAGATAGTCGAGCAGGCGACAGTGCCGCAGTTCTTTTCTATTGTTATTCCCGCACACAATGAGGAGGCATATATCGGTGAAACACTTCGTGCGCTTTCCGCGTTACAGTATCCGCGTGACCGGTTTGAAGTGATTGTAATTGATAACGGATCAACTGATCAAACTCTCGAATTTTCGCAAAAAGTGATTGGGGAAAACGGGCGTGTGTATGTTTCCGAGCGCGGAGTGTCAAAAGCGAAAAATTTTGGTTTGAAGCAAGTGTCTGGACAAAGCGACTGGACGATCTTTCTTGATGCCGATACTCATATTGGTCCCAATCTTCTTCAGGAAATGAATCGTTATCTATTTAAAAATCGTCGCCGAAATATATCGGTTGGCACTACGCGAGTGACACCACTTGAAAATTCAAGCTTGAAAGCACGTGCGTGGTTCGCATTCTATAATTGGGGGCATAAACTTACCAAGACATCATTCGCGATCCAATTCATGCGCTCTTCGTTGCGTGATAAGGTCCGGTTTGATGAAGAGATCCATTTTGCCGAGGATATGAAGTTCATAAGCGATCTGCGAAAGTATGGCGCATTTTGCTATATTGATACCGAAAACACACTGACATCGACACGGCGTTTTGATACGGTCGGTTGGCTTAAGCAGTTCATTATGTGGAATTGGGAAGCGCTTGTTCTCGCGAAGACATCTCGTCGAAAAGGGGAGTATCGGGCTATCCGCTAAATGTTGGCACGGTGTTCAGTTAACCTTCAAGGGTGACACTGTGGATAAATAATAATTAAACTTTTCAATCGGTATCATGCCGTTCAAGTATCT
>PFQT01000023.1 GCA_002788135.1 Candidatus Yonathbacteria bacterium CG_4_8_14_3_um_filter_46_25 | reverse complement strand
GGACGAGCTTCTCTTGCAAAAAGTCTCTCTCGCTCACAAAATGGACTCCGCTCGACAGGAGAGAAAGAATTGGGTCGAACCTTTGCGGGAATGGATTTTGGATATGAAAAAAGCCACGCAATTGGTTTCAAGCGATAACTTTTTTGAAATTCGTGACTATTTCAAAAAAGTTGGAACGAACCTACAATTGCGAGACAAATCCGTCTCCGTCTCATTTTGCCCGCCCACCGAATTCGCATTTGCTTGCAAAACAGATTCGGATTTCGCCCACCCCATCCTCCTCACCGCGCGCAAGCGCGCGGGGGAATTTTCCGACCAAGTTATGAAATGTGCCCCCGCGAGGAATCGAACCTCGATTTAGGGATTAGAAGTCCCTCGTTCTATCCGTTGAACTACGGGGGCGAAAAATTTTTGCGAACAAAAATAAGTTTGCAAAAATCATCGAAACTATACCAGTGTCAAAGCGACGGGTCAATAATCGTGGACGGATCTTCGTGCGAAGCTTTTTCGAATGCCACCGATTTGCTGTCAAAAAATTGCTGTGCCTGTTTGAGTTTATCGACATCAAGCATTGATGCATAATCGATCTTTCCCGTGTTTTCGACATCATTGGCAAACAGCGCCCGATCGGCCAATTTTACAAAAAGGTAGTAATGCACCCCAACGACAACAACAGCGCATATGACAAAAAATACAACGACAAACATCCAATCCCGATCGGGAAACATTGATATCTTAGTCTTGTCCCGGTCAAAAGGCACAAACATTCTCCTAAAAACATGGCCGACATTGATCTTTTTCATGATTCTTATGTATTAGCGATCAAGATATCCAATGATCTCAACAGAAAATCTCCCCTCCCACTCTGGGAGCGCATCCGTACCGGAAGTGCTGATTGGCACACCGACATTTCTCAGATACACCTTTTGCACATTCGTCTTATATGGGAGCGCGTCAATAAGAGAGATAAGCTTCATGTTCCCCCCAAAAGACCCCTTGGAGGTAAAGTCGAAATCAAGAACATATTCTTCTGAGAAAGCTTCAACATTATCAAGTTTTATAGAAACGTTCGCAAGCGATCCGAGTGATTCGATCTCTTCCATGAACGCAACGATGTTGTCGCCCTTGACGAAATGAGTATTAAGCTCATCCCGCAAATTCCGAGATTCTTTTACTTTCTTTTGAAGAACAGCCATCCCACCCTCTGTATTCAAATAACCCTCCACGTCACTTTCAGCCTGAAGAGACTCCGCCGTTTTTTGCTCGACAACACGAAATACAAGCCAGTATATGCCACCCAAGACAATACCGAGCAAAACGGCAACAAAAAGTATGACGATCGTTTTCTTTCTATTTATCATTTCCTTGTCGTATTATTACTTGTATCGAAAAACTGATGTCAATGACGGAAACCAGGTCGGAAATCGGCAGATCAACACTGGAAAATCGCTCTTCCGTTCTCAGGGATTTCACAAAAGAATCAAGTGTTTTTCGATCGGGGGATATCCCATCGATAGTGACTCGTACTTCCTGCGAATCACTGCTATAAAGAAGAGACTCTACCGAGAGTGTTTTTGGTTTATGGAACGTGACAAGATCAAACAATTCGCGCGGAGAAATTTTTTGCGGTTCCGCCACACTCAAAAGACTGACGCGACCCTTAATCTCTTCCGCTATTTCAACCGGATCTCGACCCTCTTCAAGACTTTTAGCATTTTCTTTTGCTGTGGCTAAACGATCGGAGACGTTTTTACCACGTTCAAGCGAGAGAACATACGCCGGCACGAGCAAAGTGATCGCAATAAGAAGAATGCCCGCGATGGAAAAAATATATACGACAACAATCCTAAGTCGATACTCTTTGTTTATTTGTTTTTTCTCTTCGGTTGGTAAAAGGTTTGCCATAAATGCTGTAACTTACGAAATATCGCGCAGGGCGAGACCTATCGCCGTAGCGTACCGTAATGATTCATTGAAGTTAATATCCGGGATATATTCATCAAGAGAGCGAATATTGACCATAACATTAGCAAGCTCCGCTTCCATAGATAAACCCGATGACAAATAGTCCCCAAGTCCATGCATCGGGGCATTCCCCCCGCAGAGAATTATTTTCTCTATCGGCGGATGACTCTCTCCGTCTTGGTCTTTATGGGTATGCCAATACATAAAATGTTTGCCGATCTCATCTCGAAGCGCGGCGACGACCGACATGATCGCAGGAAAGAGTCGATCATCTTGCTTGCCCCCTGTCAGGCCTTTTTCGATCTTTATTCGTTCCGCTTCTTCAAAGCTCACCGAAAGTGCTTTCTGGATCGACACGGTGATCAATTGTCCGCCGATATTGACCGACGAAGATAGTACGACTACTTCGCGCTCCACCACTGAAATGCCGGTTCGTGTTTCACCGAGGTCAACGATCATAAATGTTCCTTGGTCCCCTTTTGGTATTACCGCGCGCGCGGTTGCTTGCGCTTCAATCTCAAACGCCATCGGTAAAAGCTTGATCCGCGAGAGAAATGCCAGATATTTTTCAACAGAACTTCGCGGCATCACCGACAAAGCAACATCGAGATACCCGCGCCTTTTTTTGTTTTGATTTCCAAGAAGGTCATAGTCGAATACCGCCTCTGACGAAGAAAGCGGAACATGCTCCGAAAGTTGCAAATCAAGTCCCGTACGTATTTCCGCCCGCTTCAGTCGTGGCGTTCGGAGCTTTACAATATAAGCGCGTTCTTCAGGCAGTGATACGTTCACGAACGCCGTACCGAGATCCGCTTTCAGTCCATTAAAAGCCTTCACGAGCCCATCAATATCTTTTACTTCACCTGACTCGATGGTCCCATCCGGAACACGTCGTGCGCCAAAACTCGCTATCTTAAAACCATTCCTTGCGCCGATAAGATTAACATAACGGATAGAGTGGTCCGATATGTCGAGTCCCGCCGTACGCATCTGTAAAAACTTCGGCGGAGGAAATATACGATGAAACACACCTTTCTTCATTACCACTATTATACTTGATGAATCGGCTAGAAGAAAGAATAAATGAGGAAAACGAGAAGAATGAGGACAAGAAATGAAATAAGATTGAAATACTTATACAGCACGCGGGAGAGCGTTTCGCCGAAATATTTCAGCAAATACGCAATCAAAAAAAATCTGATCCCGCGGCCAAGGATGGACGCGACAAAGAAAGCGAGCGGATCAAGACGGAAAAGGCCGGCGGCGATAGTGAATACCTTGTACGGAATCGGTGTAAAAGCCGCGGCGAAAATCGCCAAAAATGCGTTATGATCAAAAAGCTCTTTAAGCGAAAAAAACTGATCTTGGAAGTGATAGAATGCGATTAAGCGTTCACCAAAGAGCCCGAAAAACGCGAAGCCGATCAGATAACCGAATATTCCGCCAAGAACGGAGAAAAGCGTCGTGATGGCAGCCCAGTACGCCCAACGCCGTGCTTTGTTTGCCAGAAGTATGGCGATAAGAAGAATATCGGGAGGTATCGGGAAAAACGATGCTTCCGAGAAAGAAAGTACTGAAAGCCAAAACCGCGCATGTGAACCTTCAGCATGCGCAACCGCCCATGTACGTATATTTTCTTTTTTCGTGTCCCAAAATTGAAACATGAAACGACGCTATTATTTCACCGGAGTTCCGTTCTGTGTCTGCCGAGACGGCTCAAGTGTTGTTAAAAAACCATCGCCGACAACATAGAGAATCATTCCTTTGCTTTCTATCCCCCTGATGTTTCGCGGTTCAAGATTGGTGATGACCGGCACTTGTCTTCCTTCAAGAGATTTTGGTTCGGGAAAATATTCAGCTATTCCTGAAACGATCGTGCGTGTTTCCTCGCCCAACAAAACGGAAAGTACAATCAGTTTATCGGTATCAGCAACCCTCTCGGCCGAGGTGACCGTACCTATGCGAATATCGAGTTTTTTGAAATCATCAAAAGTTATGGTGTCCATTTTTATTTTGTATCTTATCCAAATAACTTTGTAAAATAATCGCCGCGGCCGACGCGTCTATCATAGCATGTTTGCCCTGCGCGCGCTCTGCCTCGGTGGAGGTCATAAATTCAGGCTCGAACGCCACGGGAATGTCAAGCAACGTTTTCATCTCATCAACAAATGCTTGGATGCCCCCCATGACCGTATTCGGTTTTTGGTCATAGCCAAGCGATTCGCCGACAACCATCCGCATGACCGTTTCCTGCTTGCAGAGTTCTTTGATTCTTTCCTTAAGCACCGCATCGTTTTTCAACACCTCCCGCGGAAAGGCAAACTTTCCCTCTTCGTCGGAGATCGCAACACCCACTCGCTTGGCGCCATAATCAATCCCGATATATTTCATATACCGCAAACTAGAACACAAGCAAGTTGGGAGCAAAGAACATAATGATGCCAAGGATGATCATAAGAATCCCGCCAATGAGACTTGAGAACCGCGAGTATTTGTAGCTCAAGTGTATTTTGTCAAATCCCCAGAGCGCAAGCCCAAATACCACGAAATCGTCAACCATATAAAAAAACGTGTACACCAACATATAGAACTGCTGAACAAAAAAATTCAGAGAATTGATCTCGAGTATTTTCGTGAACGCCTGCGGTATGCCAATTGAACACGCGAATTCAATAATGTTGACCGAGAGCGCGATACCGACGACACCGAGCGCGGCTATAATCGTTAGCGGCGAATTGACGAGCTTCCTAATCTTCCCCTCAATACCCCGCTGATACTCAAAACCGCTAATATCACAAACAAGCTTTCCCTTGTCTTTGAAGTATCGGTACAAGAAGTACACGCCGCCTCCAAACGCGAGTACTCCGATCGCGGGCGTTACAATCGTGTCAAGTCCGATAAAATCCCACGTTTTGTACCATACGTTGAGGATAAGGTAGTACATCACCGCCTCGGCAAGAATGAAGAGCCCCGCTACCTGCCACATTTTTTTCTTATCTCCCACCTGCATCAAAATAAGAAGGAAGGTTACCAATACCCACATCGCGCACGGGTTGAACCCATCGACAAAACCAAGCACGGCAGAAAGCGGGAAAAGCGAGAACGAGCGAAGATCGGCAACGCCGTAGAATGGCAAATCGAAGATAAACTGTCCAGATGTGTCAACGGCGCATTCAGTTGTGTTAAGATCGTCGCTGCATCCCGATCCACTCTTATGCACATCCCCGCCAGAAAGATATTCTTCTATGGAGTAATCATGCCCATCAAGCGCACGCGAAACACCATCAATAATTAACACGCCCGTGGTTTCAGGTGTAGCAAACCCTTGTATTACACGCCCTCCAACAAGTAAGAGCGGAGAAATTTGAGGGATGTTATTGGCTTTCGTGATCTTCTCAAATAATTCTTTGGCGTCTTTATCTTTAACAATATCGTAGTACCACGATCGCGCGATAAAACGATCAACATGACGTACATAGTCCTCTACAAACTCACGCTCCGCGCGACAATACTTACAATCTTCTCTCCCAAACATATAGATGGTTGCGGATGGCGTATCAGGAGGATAGGATTGCGGCTCTGTTGCCAACGCCACCCCACCAGCAAAAAACCACGCAGCAATAATCGCGGGGATAAGTATGGTAGGTTTAAGAAAATATTTCATATATATGTTGCCTTGACGCTATGAGTGTAGGTATTCTTTTATTTTTTCCATCAGGGTGCGCACCGTATGCTCGAATATCGCATCATCCGGCTCAAGAAGGGTGAAGCGAAAACCGGCAAGCTCGGAATTGAACCCCGAGAGCGGCACCACGCAGATTCCCGATGATGCCATAAGATAATACACGAAACGCTTGTCGAGAGGAAGACCGGCGACCGCCCCTTCAATGAACAAAGCGATTTTTTTATCGGCGATGGCAAGCGTTTGACGGTTGGAGAGTATACAATCATCAAACACCACTGAATAATAGAACGCGCCCGCGGGTTTTGGAGCAAGAACTCCCGGCATGTCGCGAAGTATCGCATACGCCGCGTCGGCTCGGTGCTTGTACTGCAAACTCTGATTGCGCAAGTGGTCATGATACCGCGTATCGGAAAATATTTTCGGAAGAACGCGCTGGGGCAAGGTTGTCGAGCACACCTCAAGCATCTTCGCGTCAACGAGTGTTTTCACATAGCGCGCGAACACCGGATCACGCTCTCGATTATACACCTCGATCCATCCGCATCGCGACCCCGGCCACGGAATCTCTTTTGAAAGTCCGCGCATCACGATTGTCGGCACATTACCCGCGACCTCATAAAGCGACACCATCGGAGCGTCGCCGTAAACGATGTTCGCGTAGATCTCATCCGAGATTAAAAAGAGATCATATTCGTTCGCGATAGCAATGATCTCTTCGAGCACCTTTTTGGGATACACCATTCCCGTCGGATTATCGGGGTTAATGATGAGTATCCCCGATATTGACGGATTATACTTCACTTTATTGCGTAAATCATCGAGATCGGGCAACCAGTTGCGATGAGGATTGAGATTATATGAAAGATGATGCAAGCCGGCATGCGCCGCTTCTGCGGAAGAGTGCGTCGGGTACGCGGGGTTCGGACCAATCACCCTCGCCCCCCGATTGAGATAGGTGTAGATAATCGAAATGGCGTCGCCAAGTCCGTTGAAAAAGAGAATGTCATCGGAAGCAATCGGCACCGCGCCGGTACCATTGCGCATCTTCGAGATAAACTCACGCGCTTCAAGAACGCCCTTGGTCGGCGAATATCCAAAGCTCTTGTCGTCAGCGACCGTTTCTCTGACCGCATCTTTGATCCATTCCGGTACGAGATGTCCCTTGGCGACAGGATCACCGATATTCTCCCAGACGATCGGCACGCCCATTGCCCTGAGTTTTTCCCCAAACTCGACGATCTCGCGTATTTCATAAGTGAGCTCATCAGCCCCGGCATGAATGATATTGTTTCGCATCCTCTAACAATACTCTGTTGGAAACCAAAAATCAAAATTGCAATAGAAACTTTTTTTGGTACTATGATGATGGCGTACTGGAGGGGTGGCTGAGTGGTCGAAAGCGGCAGTCTTGAAAACTGCTGAGGGCGAAAGCTCTCCGTGGGTTCGAATCCCACCCCCTCCGCCAAGACAATTTATTATCGGAGTCAACCCATTTGTCTATGACGAATGTGCGACCCGAATACATATATGTATAACCTGTCTCAATCAACAATTGAAAAACTTGGGTATTATGTTTACTTTTTATCCGATCCGCGAACGGATAAAGTTTTTTATGTTGGTAAAGGACGTGGAAATAGAATCAATCATCATTTATGGGGCGCCCTTGAGGTTAGCACAAAGGAGACAAATAAAATTAGAATTATTAGAGAAATTCAATCTGTTGGTTTAGAAGTTAGTTTAACTATTTTACGGCACGGTCTAACCGAAAAAGAAGCTTTCGAAATAGAAAGTTCCGTGATTGACTTTATAGGTATAGAGAATTTAACCAATCTTGTTTTAGGACACGATTCATTCAGCAGGGGTAAAATGACATTAAAGAATATTAAAATAGAATACGAAGCGCCAAATGTTATATTTGATGAACCAGTAATCTTGATAAGAATAAATAAACTATATAGATATGAGATGTCCGCTGATGAATTATATGAAGCAACGAGGAAGGATTGGAAAGTTGGTCAGCGTGCAAAAACCATAAAAATCGCATGTGCCGTGTATGCTGGAATTCTTAGAGAGGTGTATATAATTAGTGAGTGGATTCCCTCCATTGAAACCCCCGGTAGGCTAATGTTTAACGGAGAAATCGCAAACGATCTCTTACGTAAGAAATACATTGATAAATCCGTAAAACATGTATTCAAACAAGGAAGTCAAAATCCCATAAAATACGTAGAATAAAACAAAAACAGCGACTTTTGCGGTCGCTGTTTTTATTTATGTGATGATAGTCAAAAATTCCCGAATCCAAAAGGTTTTTCCACGCTCCGCGTGGCTCAAAAAAGACGGTTCGATCCTTAATTTGAAAGTTCGAACCGGCTTTTTTGTGCAAATGAAGTTTTTCTTCATTTGCACTCTCGTTTGCCAATTCTATATTGTATTTCAAAAACTTTTCCGTAAGTTCGAACCGATTATTCGCTTTTTGCTCAAAAGCCGATAATTTCTCTTTGAGAAAATAGGGATAAGTACAATATTTTTCATTCCGACAACGACGCGATTGATTCGTAGCATAAAAATATTACGCCATGTTTTCTGAGATTTTATTGTACTTATCCCCATTTTCCACCGATATTTAACAAGATGATGAAAGAAATTGAAACTTTCGGCGGAAACATCCTTGCATGGAAT
>PFQT01000007.1 GCA_002788135.1 Candidatus Yonathbacteria bacterium CG_4_8_14_3_um_filter_46_25 | reverse complement strand
ATTGATGTGAAATTAAACAAAAAGGTCGGGCTAAAAAGAGCTAAAGAGTCTCTAGTTAACTGTCAATTATGTTCAGTGGCTTGAACAAAGCTGATTACGAACCGATCTCAACCGAGAAACCCGCCCGCATTCATTCCCCAGACCCCTTTCTGCGGGCGGGAAATCCGCCGAGGTTTTGCCAAATCCTTATCCCCCAGAAAATAGTTTTGGCAAAACCGAGTCCGCATTTCGCCCCGCCACACTGCCCGAATACTTGGAGGGTAGAACCCCGAAAGAAAAACACCCTTTCCTTTTTCAAAAGAAATTTCACCCCCGCCAAATCAGAAATGCAAGGAGTGTTTTTTCTTTCGGGGTTGCCGAGCAGAGCGAGGCGGTGGCGGGGCTTTCGTTCATCACGAATTTCTGATAAAATAGGTTCGAGTGAAGTCGTAAAGACACTCCAGTTTTGTAGAAAAAGACACAGAAGACCCCAGAGCGTGGGACGCGCTTCGCGCGTCCCACGCTCTGGGGTCTTCTGTGTCTTTTTCTACAAAACTGGAGCCACCTCCCAGGATTGAACTGGGGACCTCATCCTTCGCTTACACCTCACTTTTAACACGTATGTGAGGGCTAGACTGTATCTCTCCGCCGAAGGCGGACCCTTGTCAGTCGTTCGGGCCTGCACGGAAAGCGCATGCCACGGTCTTAACCACTATCCGCAAGGATCGTGCGGGTCTTTAACCGTTATTCGGGATTCACCATAAAATTGCTTCTATGGCGGGCAGGGCAAACGGCCCACCATGGATGCGCTCTACCAACTGAGCTAAGGTGGCTTGTATCATTCACAAAAAGAACTGCTGTGAATGCTACTATAATCGCCCTAGATTATCAATCTGCCCGTATGATAATGCCGCCTGTTGAAACAACACCGTTCTCTCAGTCTTCTGCCGATAAGCCACGGCATTCTGAATGGCGTTAGTAATTTTCTGAAATTGCTTGAAATTATTTAACAATTTTAAAAGCGAACATCGGTGTTTTAAGTGTGCTCCACAACCGAATCCAAACAGCGAGAATCATTTCAGTTCCTCGCGAAGTGGTAATATCGCCAAGGTCAATAATGTGCTCCAAGCCGTACCACTCTTTTGCTATTTTAATAACTTGCGCTTTCGCATCGGCATCATTGCCGCTCACAAAAAGGTGATGATCACCGCCTTCAAGCTGGCGCGGGTCAACTTGTAAATAAGCATTCATGGTGTTGAACGCCTTTACCACTCTGGCTTTTGGGAGCGCGCTTTGAATTTGCTCTCCTAACGAATCTGTATTGCACACAAAAAGCGTCGGTGGCATACCCTTGGAGAAGTCCAAAGGATTGGAAACGTCAATCAATATTTTCCCCGTCAATTGTTTCTTGAGAAAGGAAAGAGTTGACAGAGCAATCTCTCCTTTCAACGCGTTGTACACAACGTCACCGCTGGTCGCCGCCTCGGCGAATGTTACTAACTTCACTTTTGTGTGATCTTTATGCCATTCTGCGAAGGGCGGATTCCCCATGGCATCCTTTTCGTTCGTGGCCATCGTTTTTTTGCCATCTCGCGTGCCAAGCATAACAGTATGCCCAAGTTCAACAAATTTGGCGGCATGGGCGCGCCCCACCATTCCTGTTCCTAAAATTCCTATGTTCATAAAATTATTGTGCTTAGTTTATTAAGTTTCGACCTCTCTTAAAGAGTATACGAAGTTACTTTACTATGTTCAGTTAACCTTCAAGGGTGACACTGTGG
>PFQT01000001.1 GCA_002788135.1 Candidatus Yonathbacteria bacterium CG_4_8_14_3_um_filter_46_25 | reverse complement strand
TTCTTTTATCTTCCGGATGTTTCTTTTTCTTCGATCATTCGCATGAAGTTTTTTCCTCGGCCCGCCTAAGTATAATTCGTCAAGCTCGATTCCATCTTGAAATGACCCGTTCTCTTTTTCTTGAAATTTTAGAATTTCCTTTCGGAAACAGTTAAACCAGTCATGTGTTGTGTTTCTGTTCACTCCGACGATTTTTGCCGCTTGAGTGGCGAAAATATCGCTGGAAAAACACTTCAAATTTTATTGACCTTCTGTTTGTGAAATTCTCCTGAATTTATATGACATATTTTAGATTTTAGCATGGATTTGCTAGTCTAGAGCCTACATATTTCTTCCGTGCCGCGAATAAACGTAAGGATCGCCCGCGTACGAGACTTCCAGGTGAATCGCAAAACATCTTCGTGCGCCTGTGCCGCAAGCCGCTTCGCGCGGTCGGAGTCGCGGAGAAGCGCGGTAACGCCGCGGGCAAGCTCTCCGGCATCGCCCGGGGGAACAAGAAGGGCATTACGCTCATTCAATATCTCGCGAATTGATGGAAGGTCAGACGCAACAATCGGCACGCCCGCGATCATATATTCGAACAACTTCAACGGGGAAGTCGCGTACACGGACTCTCTCGTCACGGGAACGTTTGGCAATACGGCAACATCGGCCGCCCGAAGGTAGAGCGGAATATCCGCGTGGGGCTTTTGCCCAGCCATGATAATATTGTCCGCCCGATGAACCGCGCGGAAATCAGTGCACTCGCGCGCGCTTCCGCCGACAAAAACGACAAGAGCGTCTTTCATGACATTCGCGGCACGCCCAAGAACATCCGCTCCTTTCCAATTATATAATTGTCCCGCATAAACAACGATGGGCTTTTTCCGGTCAAGTCCCAACTTTTCACGCGCTTCCGCCACGCTCTCCGTAACCGCGAATTCTTCCGGATCGATGCCATTCGGACAAACAAGCACGTCCGCGTTTTTACGCGGGAGAAATTCGCGTATCCTGTCGCGCTTCCACGCGTTCGTTGAAATGATAAAGGAAACGTGTTTGACAAGGAACGCGTACAACCAGAGTTTTCGCTCAGGAATATCGTGAATCTCAAGTGCCGTCGTCTTGCCTGCGAGCCGGAGTAAAAAAAGCGGCAGGGGTTCGCGCGAATAAACAACATCGGCGCGCGCAGAGAGCGAATAAAAAAACGCGGCGCACGCGAAGATCACTGATCGTATCCGAAACCCGACCGAGCCGAATCGGGGGAGATTTGCCGCCGGAAGTTTCTTGATTCTGAAATTGCGCTCCACTCCGTAGAAATCGAACGGATCGGTCGTTATCGGATTACCACGCAGATGCGGCACGATAAGCGAAACATCAGCACCCTCCCGCGCGAGTGCTTCGCACATCTTCATGATCTGAATGCCATGCGCCTTTTCGGTCGGAATCCGCGCGTTTGCGATAAAAAGAATATTCATAGCGTCATTTCCTCTGTGTCGACAGTTTCGCCAAAAATAACGAACTTGAAGACAAAAAAACTCCCGACCGAGATCGCCGCGAGTACGAAGAATTGCGCCGCCATATACCAGATACCCGCATATTCGACAAGCGCGTATACAGCAACGGCGTTTATGCCAAGATTTATAAGCTGGACAAGCAAAAAGAGAAACACTTGCGGCAACGTTCGTTGCATTTCAGTATTAGAAAACGTCCATAACTTCTGCAGGGAAAAACTCGCCGCAAATGCGATCGCGAACGCGATGACAAGCGAAAATACATACCACAGACCGGCACGCTCGGTGAGCGCGTAAAGGGCGGCGAGATTCACTGCCGCGGCGATCGAACCCGATACGAGATACCGAAAGAATTGCATGGAATATTTCATTCGTTTGTCTTGTTCCCAAGCATAATATCACACAAGCGTCCCGAAAAGCTCGACGACCTTTTTGAAGTCGGGAGACGCAAGGATCGCCCGCTCGCGAGAACGACCGGCGGCGTAGTAGTGCGCCAGAAACGACCTCCGCCCGCGCCACTCGTCCTTCTCATCGGCGCGTGCTTCTCCCGGGTGCAATAAGACCTCGACGGTCGTTTTCGCACCGGTTTCGCGCCGCGCCGCGATACTCCCGAGCGCGTGCGTGATACCGGCAATCGTCGCGTCCCCCGTCTCAAGCACCCCGATAAACCAATCGCTTACAGGGATATTCAATAGCCGTTTTTTATTGCGACGCGAAAGAATATTGAGCAGAAAATGCTTCAGAATATTTCCGTTCGCATAGTTTTTGAGCGAGACGGCGAAGAATGGCTCACGCGGAATCCGCATCCGGGAAAAACGATACCGCGCGCCGAGCGAAAGGATCGCGTCGAACACGAACGGGATCATGTGAGTATGCTGGTGCCCGTCAATCCCGATATCAATGCCTTCGCCCGCCGCTTGTCGCACCTTCTCAATCTGCGCGGCACATTCGCGCGCAACCTGTCGTCGCAATATTTCCTTTGTCGTGCGTGAAGAAAACAGGTACCGTAACACAAGCGACACAAATGAATATTTGAACTGCCCGTCCTTTCCGAGAAGGAGAGAGACTTCCGAGCGCGGCGCGACGGACGGCCCCTCGACAAGATTCAAACGAACCGAGAGGCGGAAGCACCCGCGTTTTGAGTACTCGGCAATCGCGTGCGCAAACGCATCGCCGTTCGCAATAACGCTCACGGACGAAACGAAGCCCGCGTCAACCGCTTCGAGTATGGTGTCGGTTATCCCTTCGGTTAAACCGTAATCGTCGACGCTTACGATAATACGCATAATCAGGATACGCGCGCGGAATCATCGTCGGAAATATTTTTTGTCCGCGCGATAACATACAGCGGTCGACCGATCACTTCATCTTGTATCGTTTTAATATATGAAGCGATAAAGCCAAGACACACCAAAATAATCCCCACGAGAAAAAGAATCATGATCGCAAGCATCGCCGTGCCGGACACTTCGATTCCGAGAGGATCGCCCATGACAACATCTTCAACGATAACAAACGCGCCGAGAAGTGCGGAGGTGATTGTAATGAATGCTCCCATATACCCCGCAATCATGAGCGGAAACAAGGTGTGCGTAAATACCACCGAATACGCAAGATTCATAAGTTTCTTTGTTCCATACGAAGCAGTTCCCGCATGACGCGCGGATGCGTCAAAAGATACATACGATCGCTTAAAACCAAGCCAATCAACCAATCCACGAGTAAAGCGATTACGCTCGGTAAACTGCTCAAACACGTCAGCGACCTTACGATCAATGAGCCGATAGTCAGTCGCATGCGGATCCATGGGAACATTACTTATCCCGTTCATTAATGCATAAAAAAGTGCGGCACCAAACCTCTTTAATACCCCCTCATGATTCCTTTTATTCCTCATGCCGATAACAACATCAGCTCCATTTTTCCATTTTTTCACAAACAAAGGAATAAGTTCGGGCGGGTGCTGCATATCGGCATCAAGCATAATAACCGCATCGCCATGCGCGTGATGAATTCCAGCCGAAAGTGCGATTTCTTTTGAGAAGTTACGGGAAAACTCAATATATTTTATGCGCGGATCCTCGTCAGCAAGTTTCTCGACAACCTTCCCTGTGTCGTCGGTACTGCCATCGTTGACAATAATTATTTCAAACATATATCCCAAGAGGTTCTTGCCAACATCCAAGATTGCGCGATAAATAACCGGAATGTTTTCTTCCTCGTTGTGCGCGGGAATCACGATTGATAAAAGTTTGCTCATTGTTTCGATAAGATCATGTATTTGCTCACCACTTCTTCGCGCGGATATGCGTCAAATATACCACTTTTTTTCTTCTTTTCATTCTCATAGGTGCCTGCATGCACGATAATCCGATCGGGAACACCCTTTTCCAAGAGGTCGAGTTTCGCTTTGCCGACCTCCTGACCATCATGCGGCCGCAGATATTGATAATACTCCGACGTTTTGAGAAAGACAACAACCTCGGGAACGTTGTAAATAAAAAGTGACGTGCTATCATCCGAGTTCGCAAAGTACGCGACAAGTTCATGCGATTTGTTGCTTCCGTAGTAATCGGCGACATAGGAATGAAACAAGAGCTGGTAGAGCCCGAGAGCGGAAAATGAGACAACGACGATAACACTCGCCGCGACGGCGTAATGGGCAATCATTTGCTTGCCAGCAACGCGACGAATACAGTATGCAAGCGCCGGAGGGAAAAAGATGAGCACGGTCATCTGCGCCGGGAAAAAATACCGATACCATCCGTCAGGGATGCGCAGGTACTGCGCAAGGATAAGAAGGGTGAAATAAAACGCGACGAGTTCGACAAGGGAGCTTTGCTCTCCATCACGCAATTTGAAGAAAAGAGAAAACGCGAAGACAATCACGAGCACGAGTGTAAACATCGGAGAGAGCTCCGTAAAAAAACGGGTGAGATTGGAAGCGACAACGGGGAGAAGATTCTCGGATTCGTACGGATTCGCGTAGAACGAAAGAATTTCGCCGAGCGAATCGTCGCCTTGAAACTGCGTCATTACCCACAAAAAAACCGGAACAAAAAACGCGGCGATGCCGAAGAAAATAGACCGCGCGCGCCATACGATTTGCCTTCTTTTTATGACTGCCGCAAGCGCGACCGCCGGAAGCGCGACGAGGAATATGGGCTTGGTCGCCACCGAAAGACCCAAAGAGAAACCCGCGAGCGCATACCATCTCACGCTTCTATATTTTGTTTCCTCGATTCGGAAAAGAGCGTGCAAAAAAAGAACCAAGAAAAGAAGCCCCGGCACTTCACCGAGCACGCTTTTGCCGTTTCCATAGAGGACGGGAAAGGTCACAAGTAAAAGAAGAGAGAGGAGCGCGGCGCGCGTCCCGAACATCCTTTTAATCAAAAAAAACTCCGATACGACAAAGAGCATGATGAAGCCGACCATCACCGCGCGCGCCTGCACAATACCTACGCCAAAAAGGTTAAATGAAAAACTGACTGGTAGTAAAAGTGGATAACCAACCGTTACCACCGAGAGCGAAGCAAATTCTCCGGGCGCTATTTGCAAGCCCCATACACCGTACTCTGCGATGTTCTCCGCCGCTTGCGTGTAAAACCCCTCGTCATACCAGACCGCCGGACTCTCGGCGAGATGAAACGTCGCAAAAAAAAGCGCGACCGCGAAAAGCACTCCCACTAGCACACTATAGACAACCCGTTTTTGATGGAAGAGTTCGACAACATTCATGCTCGGTATTATAACAAATCAAAGATGTGTTCTTCATCTTTTGTGTTCTTTGTTTCATCTAAAAATCCGCTGACGTTACCCCTATAACCCAAACACCTTGACAAAACTATAGTAACAGGTTATTACTATGATAGTATATAGATACTCCCGCTACCCCACCACGAAAGGAGCAGAAGATGGGAGAAATCACGGTTGAAAAGATGGCGGTACACGGGCTCATCGACAAGATGTTACTCACCGACCGCGCGCCCGATCGTCCGCCGGATGCGATCTACGTGCCCGGGCTCTCTGAGGGTATGCTACGGATGGCGAACCCCGACCTTCTCGATGTCGCCGTGGGGCTGGCAAACCGCTATATTTGCCCGATCGCCTACAACGGCGCCCCGAGCAAGACGGCTGTTCCCCAGCATGGATGGCCGGGCGCGGAATACTACGAAGATCGGTTCCGTGAACGGGGCGTGACCGATGATCGCCTCGTCCGAATACTGCCCGGACTCCACACGAGAAGCGAAGTGGACGAGCTCGTGCACACATGCACAAAGAGGAAGTGGATGGGTCTCTTAGTAGTCACCGTCCCCTATATCACTTCACCAAATTTTTTTTGTGTGCGGTGGGGTCAATGCGGAGGGTCGGATACGTCGACCTCTATGCGCACTGGCCGGGGATGTGCGACTGGAACACCCCGATACTCGGCTCGCAGGGACGAGAGGAAATCGCTCCAGCAGCCGAGGCTCTCTCATATGCTTCGAAGACAATCGAGACATATGAGGGAGTCGACAGTTTTGCTCATGCGACCTTTGAGGAGTTAATTAACTACCTCAAAGGTCGCCAGTAAAGCGACGTCAAAAGGCATGGACACTAAATGTGTCCATGCCTTTTCTTTTGCAAACCATTTTTAAATCGCAAGCAACCGGTCAACGTGCTTCTTGATGGAAAAATCGTCGAGACGTTTCAACGCGCCAGCGCGCACACGAACACGGAGCACACCATCTTCCATGATCATTTTCATTCGCTTGACAAGCGCATCTTTGTCGCCCGACGGAAAGATGAGCGCGTCTTCTCCGTCTTCGAGAAACTCAACGACTCCGGCTTTATCGGAGATAACGGCTGGCACACCCGCCGCCATTGCTTCAAGCGCGACGATTCCAAACCCTTCGCGCAATGACGAGAGAACAAAACAATCGACATCGGCGAGAATATCGGCGATGTCGGCGCGCCTTCCCATAAAATATACCCTGCCGGACACGCGCAGATTACGCGAAAGACGCTCAAGCGACGCGCGCTCTTTGCCGTCGCCGACAACAAACAAAACCCCGCGAGAAAATTTCTCGAATGCGCTGATAAGCAGGTCAATATTTTTCATTTCACCTAAACGGCCAACGGTCGCGAACACGAATTCGCTCGGATCAATGCCGAACTCCTTGCGCACGGTTCCATTTTGTGCGTTTGTGCGGTAACGCGCTTGATCGATCGCATTCGGGAGAACGACAATATTTTTTTCTTGAACACCGTTACGTACGAGCGATTCTTTCACCATGGGCGACACCGCGACAACCTTATCGCACGCATACTGCAGAACCCGATCAATGCGAAGCAGGCGTTGTGACTTTATTCCGTCATAGATACTATGCTCGAACGCAAGCACCTTCGGTACCCGCGCGAAAAACGCGGCGACACGTCCGACCGTATTCCCAAACCACATATGAGTCATCACAATACCGGGCCTGACACGCCGAAAAAATTTCCACAGCCGAAAGTAGCCGCGGACATCGCGCAAAGAGTTCATGTTGATACAAACGCGATCCCCGACGGGAACCGCGCATTCATCCATGAGAGAGTTCATTTCGTCTTCCGGCCGCAGGGTAACGAGAAAAACGCGAATGTCTCGCCGACTCATCTCGCGCGTGTCGTCGACGATAAGACGCTGAACGCCCCCCACGACCATTTTCTCGACAACGATAATCACGCTTTTATCCATGTTTGTTTTCGTATTCGTACGCATCGCGCAAACGCCGCGCAAAGTTTGAAATGATAGAGAATCATCCCCCATTCATAAGAAAATGGAAGACGCGAACCGTGACACCCTATGGCGTTGCGCGCCATGCGAAACAGGTACAACATAATTGTTTTTATTTGGTGGTAAAAGAGAAAAAGAAATCTCCCGATTGAAATATTTCCCTCGCGTTTTTGCTCGATAGCGATATACCGCTCCTGTTTCTTCCGAAGCGCGCGTATGTCGACGCTGATCGGCACGAACATCGGCTTGGCAAGCCGCCTTGTTTCCGTTCCGTTTTTGAGCTTGATTCGCTCGTGAACTTCTTTTATAAACTTCTCCGCCGCGTCTTTATGAAACAGCCGCATCTGAAAGCTCGGATACGCGAGCGCGCACTCGATCATTCGCCCGTCAAACACATATTTTCTCGGAACGAAATAGCCGGCCGGTGTCGCGTTCCCTCTCGCCACGTCACCGATCTCTCGAACAACACCGGCTCCCATATATTCGTCCGAGTCGACAAAGAGAAACCAGACATTGCGCGCCCGTGCAAGTCCTTGATTGCGCGCGGCGGCGAAATCCTTAATTGTACCGTCTTCATTCTTGCACGCCATATCTTGCGAGATTATTGCGCACCCGTACTCCCGCGCGATAGCAAGCGTCCCGTCGGTACTGCCTCCGTCAACGATAACGATCTCGTCGAAATCTTTGACTGACTCAAGTGTCCGCCGGATCGTTTTCTCGTTGTTAAACGTCAATATTTCGACCGAACAAGGAATTTTTTTCATAGCTATTTTCCCGCGTACACGCCGCAAACACGCTCGATGAATTTTTCCATGGAATGCTCTGCGGCAACGATCTCATGGAGTGCCTCACCAAGCTCGCGCCGCGCGGCGCGATCCATGAGGGATATCCGTTTTATTTTCTTCGCCATAGTATCGGCATCACCCTCGGGACACGTGCATATCTCGCGGTATCCGCTCAAAACACCATACGCCGCTTCGTTGCAGGTAACAACGGGCAATCCCGCCGCCATCGCCTCGAGAATGGCTTTGTCGAGACTTCCGGTTCGACTGGTGTTTACAAAAAGATCGGCATGGTCTAAATAATTCAGAATCTGATCGTTTAAAACAGCACCTGCGAAAACAACTTGTTCGACAAGACCCATTCGCTTCGCTTCGCTTTTGAGTTTCTTGAGGTACGCCTCCTGTTTTTGGACACCGACGTCGCCGATAATCTTGAGAGTAAATTCGATGCCGTCTTTCGCCAAAATCTCCGCCGCGCGAAGCAAGGTTTCGTAATCTTTAACCGGTGATATCCGACCGACAGTAACGATGCGCAACCGCCTATTACTGTCCATCCGACCAGCGTCGCGCACTTTGAATTTCTCCACATCGATCCCCTGTCCCATCACCCGCACTTTTTTGCTCGGGAGTCGAAACCCGCTTTCAGTCGATGTAAAGACGATGTCGGTGAGTTTCTCCGCAAAGCGCAACGAGAGCGGCACATGACCGTGCGCGTACCACAGCCCGATCTTCTTGCCCCACAAACGCCACAGAAAAGCGCCAAGGTTCACGTAGATCGGATTCATGTGCACGAACACGGTATCGTAGTTATTTCGCTCGCGGAAGATAAGTTTATAGAAGCGGATTGTGTATCGCGCGCGGGAAAATATTTTCTCCTTGAGGAACGACCTTTCCCGCCGCTTCGCTCCTCTTTGATGTCGCGCCTCTTTCTGAAAATATTTTTCTTTGCCGAGGGAAAGCACACGTACGTTTTTAGGAAGATTGTGTTCTCCTTTATAGAGACAAATTACAATAATTGATTCACAATGTTTGGCAAATTCAACAATCCAACGATGAAAAAATCCCAGAACGGGATCGTTACGGTCTACTTTTTGAGTGACAATAAGGAGTTTCATACAGGTTTATAACGATAAACATCTCATTGGCTACAGCGTAGCACGATGGCGTGAAATGAACAATCGCCATTAAACGTGATATAATTAAAAAATATGAACAAAAAAACAGGTGCGACTCTATCCATTCTTATCGCGCTTGTCGCCATCGGGGTAATAGTATCATACTCGAAAAAAACACGGGAGGTCGCTATTGTCCTCGACGACAACGTTGTCCTGTTTGAAAAATACGCGGTGTGGGGCCCGTGTCCACCAAGTGTAATATGCCATCAGACAACCAAGGTGTACTACTCAGGGGAAATGGTGATGGAAGGAAAAACACAGTGGCAGAGCACACTCGAGAAAGATACACTAGCCAAGATTGTTGAAAAAATAAACACAACGAACATTATGCGTAAGGATTGCGCCGCGAAAATGGTCACTGATTACGGCGCGACATATATCATGCGCGTTGGCGAAAAAGAAAAAGTGATCGAGTACCCGGGATGTGAACGAAAGCTGCGGGAAATCGAGGCGCTTTTGCCGCAGGATCGATTCTCGCAGTAGCAAAAGCGAATAAAGAACTTGCTAAAACTTCAACATTCCTCCCACGTTTTCTTGTAGGCGGCAAGGTATTCTTCTTTTGTTTTTGTGGCAATGTTCTTTTCAACAACATTGTGCGCGCGGAGCGCCAACGTGCGTCGAAGCGTGTCGTTGCCCAAAACGTGCTCAACCTTTTCGCTGATGCATTGCTCGTTCCCTACCGGGCAGATCATCGCGCTGTCACCATCCGCAAACCAACGCGCCACGCCGACACTGGTCGTAACAATCGGACAACCCGCCGCCGCCGCTTCGAGGAGCGCCATTCCATAACCTTCATAATTTGACGTATGCAAAAAGACATCCGCCGAGGAAAGATACGCGGCGACATCATTTTGATCGCCTTCAAAAACAACGCGGCCGCGCAAGCCGTCACGCTCACCTTGCCGCAAAAGATTTCCTCCTTCGGCTCCACTGCCAAGTATCACTAGACCTGCTTTTGGGAATTTTTTAAGTACGCTTCGCATTGCCGCAAGCGCAAGTGAAATATTCTTTTCGCGCTCAAGCCGCGAGACCATTAAGATAATGCGGTCAAATTGCGGATATCGAACGCGAACAGAGCCCTTGTCCGCATTCCTGAATTTTTCAATATCAATAAATATCGGCAACACCTGCGGCGGCTTCTTGCAGAAAACACCGGCCGCAATAAGTGAATCACGAATGTGATCCCCGACCACGCGCACACAATTCGCTTTCGGGATAAGCGATCGTGCCATGCGCGCGCGCACCCTGTTCAAAAACGACGTGCGAATAAAATGCGCATTGAAAATATCCGTGTGGATTTGAAGCTGTAATCGCGCACCTGACCTTTTTGTGAGACGCCGCCCGACAAGTCCCGTCTCGAACGGATCCTGCGCGGTGACCAGATCGATGTGCCGCTCGGACATAATCTTTTTTCCCAAACGAGTCGCGTCGCCAACATAACGCAACTTGCTGATAGATTTCGTGGGGTAAGCATATGTGTTCGGAGCAATCTTCGCTTCGGTAAACCCGCGCGCGGCGGCGGCAAACACAATGACATCAAGCCGATCAACCAAAGAACCGTACTCGGCAATACGCATCCGCACCGCGCTCCCTTCATCGAATATCTTCCGATCTGCCGATATCATGAGAATATTCATAGTTTTTTTGTTGACGCGGCAAGTATGTCGATTGTTCCACTGACCATGCGTTCAACACTGAATTCCGCGGCCTTTTTTTGTGCGTTTTCGACAAATACCGTTTTGTTCGTCTTTGTATCAAGCAATTCGAGAATGGCATTCATAAGTGCGGCCGTGTCTCCCTGCTCGACAAGGAGCCCGCTTTCACGATCAACGATAAGTTCCGGATTCCCGCCGACATTCGTGGTAACAATCGGCACTCCGAGTGCCATCACCTCAAGAAGCTGGTGAGAAAATCCTTCGTATGAGGTGTTGAGAACGAACACGTCGGACGCGGCGATATGTTCATAGAGCGATGTTTGCGGTAAGTTTCCAAACAGCTTCACTGTATCAACAAGGTCATGTTTCTTGACGAGTGCTTCAAGCCGCGCCCAATCAGGTCCGTCTCCGACGATCTTAAGGCGAACATCGGGGCAAGCCGTGCGTATTTCCGGCATAAGCTCGATAAGCTCCGCAAATCCCTTCCAGGGAACCAATCGTCCGGCGCTTATGATCGTTTTCCCTGATCGTTCTTCAATATGTGCCGACGGCGTAGCAACACCCTCAAATGCGTTGTAGACGACATGGATTTTTTCCTCTTCGACCTTCCAGCGTACTACGATCTTTTTGAGATACCGACTTGGCACGATGATCGCCCGAGCGCTCTCGGCGACCATCCGTTCAATGTTCTTGAGGAGCCAAACCTGACGCGAATAATGGTCACGCGCTCCCGAAAATTCGTCGAGTTGATCGACAACACCGAATCTCTGCACTCCCTGCTCCCACGCATAGTCGCCCACAACCTTGAGCACCAACGGTTTGCGCAGTATTTTCGCGGCAACCATCGCCGGAAAACCGACACTTACCGGGTCTTGCGCAAAAATAATGTCCGCGCGAAATCCTCGCTTAAGCGTTTTGAAAAAATACGCGACATGGCGCACAATCTTCGGCAGACGCCGCACCTCGCCAAACGGGAGCACTTCAACCTCGATCCCCTTTATCGGCAGAGTATCATGAAGTGTCTTTACGTATGTCGCCGGCCCGCCGACATCGGGCGGATACAATCCTGTGGCGATAAGAACTTTCATTACCTATAACAATACCGAATTCCCAAAAAGAAACAACCGCAACGACCTGTCCTTCCTTATTCGATAATCATAAACTCGCCACACCCTATCTACCCATCGGAGATATTCTGACCGATGCCATACGCAAAAGAACTCGCGCACAAATCGTCGCACGGGGCGTGAAGTTCTCACTGAGTAATCATGCCTCCTTCATTTATTCCTGACGACCATCGGTCCGAACACGCTCTTTTTCATGTCAGACGCGATCAAGTCCCAGTCGTACTTTGCGAACGCGAGCGCGCGCGCATTTGCTACAATACGCTCACGAAGCGCAGTGTCTTCCGCAAACCGCTTAAATTGCTTCGCAAGCCCTTCGGGGTCACGCGGAGATACCGCAAGGCCGGTCGGCTTCTTTTCGGGATTAAGATCGGGATCAAACAAGAAATCTGCGATACCTCCTTCTTGCGTTGCTACCACGGGAAGTTCCGCCGCCATCGCCTCTACGAACGAATTTCCCATTCCTTCAGAAAGCGATGGCCGCGTAAAAATGTCTGAGATCTTCAGATACTTCGGCGTCTCCTTATGGTCGATCTGTCCCAAAAACATCACGCGGTCCTCTACTCCTTTCTTTTGCGCGAGTGCGCGGAGCAGGGCTTCGTCAGGGCCGATCCCCAGTACTAAAAATTTAAATTGCTCCGGGAGGAGCGCGAGTGACTTAATCACGTCATCAACCGCGTTTTTTTTCACGAGCCGCGACGTCGTGATGATGTACACGTCGTCTCGTTTCTTGCCGAGCTTCTGTTTGAGCGCATTGAGGTCTGCTTGTGAATATGTTTGCGAAAAATGCTTGGTGTTTACCGCATTCGGAATGATCTCAAGTTTTCCTTTAAAACCCATGGCACGCGCCCAATTGGCAAGAAATGTTGAAATTGCTTGAACCGTATCCGCCTTGGTGAATCCACGCACAAAAAGCGGGTACACGGGACGCATTTTCTTTTGTAAGTAGTCGATTGGATCACCTTCTTGGAGGGTGAGGATGTACGGGACGCTCGGATGAAATGTCTTGAAGAGTCCCGCGGGTACTCCCGTGGAGTGCGCCATCATCGCCCACACCGCATCGTATTTCCGCTTCCGGTGAAGGCGGTGCGCTTTCCATGTGGCAGAAAATTGGAAGAAAAATTTATTGAGATGGAGCGGAAATTTCCTTAAGTCAGCCATCGTCGGTTTGTTCGCAGTGAATCCAATTCGGTATACCGTCACATTCCCGATCTTCTCGGTCGCCGGAAGATTCCGGTCGAAGCGCAAACACACCATATCAAATTCAATCTCCTTCGGATCGACACGATCGGTGATCTCTTTTATCGCCACTTCTGCCCCACCGACATGGGACGGATAGTACACGAGAGAAAATATGAGAATTTTTTTCTTGTTAGTGGTCATGTTTTTCTTGCCTCATCCGCACCACATCCGCATACGCATATCGCAGGGCGTTTGCGAATGCGTCACCTTCGCCGAGGCTATTCCGTGGAAGAACCTTCCCTACGATACAAGTGGCAACCGCTTCCTGCGCACTATGCGTACCGTATACTTGATCCGCATTGGAAATCATCCTACGCAAAAGTATTCGATAGATACCAGAAAGATTATCAATGTTATGGTCCGCGAGCGTCACCAAGAGTGGCATGTTTTTAACTCGCTTAAATAGCACCGCGGCAAACGTTGCGTAACTTGCCATGATCGACCACGCAAAAAGATAGGTATGCCGAGAAGTGTATCTGCGGCCCGCAAAAAACCCGAGGACGGGCAATAAAAACTTGTCCACCCACGCACCAACCCCCACGCGATGCAACGCAACATTTGGTGCGAGTGATGGTGCGTCATCAACACTCCGTGCAAAACGCGTCGTGATCACGTCGAACTGTACCGCCGGCAGTGCGCGCGCGAGATCAACGAACGCTTCTTCAGCGAGCCCTGCGATAGGGTGCATCGTGGTCGAGAATACGAGCACCCGTTTTTCGCGCTTTTCTCCGCGTAGGCGCTCATCGGTGAATGCTCGTATATATTCCGGAAGCGACCGCTCTATCTTCCATCCAAGTGCGCGTGTTTTTGCGGTATCAATACCCGATGACATTCTATTACCAAGACGCTCTGGAAACAGCACAATGTCTTCTTTGCCAAACCCGAACATCCCCGCGACATCAAGAACCGAGTACGCTTGTTCATTCCCCAGTCCGTACTCATCTCCTTGTCCTTTCTCCCCAACCACAACAAGCGCGTCAATAATGTCTCCGACATGCGTGAAGTTGCGCATTTGCGTGCCTGGTGCGACAACCGCGCACGGCGTTCCTGAAAGATACATCCGTTTGAAATGCTCGATCACGGTACCGTACACACCGGAGCGTTCGCGTGGTCCGTACACGTTGTAAAAATACGTGATTGCATACGGTAGCTTCTCCTCTTCTCCGATATGCTTCACCAACTCAGAGTTCTCCGCCTTGGTGCGCGCGTACGGCGAAGTGTGCCGCGTCGCTCCCCCATCTCCAAATTTTGTGGAGCTCCCGGCGTACACGAGCTTGCATCGCTTCTTTTTCCAAAACTCTACAACCGCGCGCGTACCGAGCGTATTCAGATCGTACACAATATCCGGCTCAAGAATACTCTGTTCAACGCGCGAGTATTCACCGAGGTGATAAATGATGTCGGGAATTTCCGCGATGTGCTCCGCAATGTCTTTTGTGTGCCCTTCTCGATACTCTACCCCCTCAATGTGATTTTCTTTTGAACCGACAAAATAGTTGTCGAGCGATATCACGCGATGGCCGCCTTTTGCCAGCCGCTCGCAGAGGTGCGAGCCGATAAAACCCGCCCCGCCAGTTACCAGTATCGTTTTTTGTTTTTGATCAGTCATGCAAAAACTCTGCCGCAAGGGCGAGCAACCGCACCTATTCCAAAATTTTATATTCGTCAGCTTCGTTTGTCACGACATGCGCCATCCCTCTCCTTCGCCCGGCGATTATGGCGACAATCGAAATAAGCGAGAGTCCAGCGACCGCAAATACCCATTTTCCCGATCCTCCCGCGCTATCAATCGCCACAACGACTTCCGCCGGCTGGGTTTGCACAATATCTTCGGCAGAAACAGACTTCTCCGCGAGAAGCGGTTCTGCCGACCCGACCATAACGGGAATAGCGACTTTCTTCTCCGCCACAGCGACGGTTGAAACGACCGGCGGCCGTAACGCCGTTTGCGAAGAAGAAATGGGCGGAGGAACACGACTATAGGTGTGCGCAATCTCTCCGTTCGGATACAGCAAATCGAGTGTGTTGTCCACACCAATACTAAACCTGGTGTTCTCCGGCGGAAGTATAATGACTCCCTTTGGCACAATGATCGTTCCTTTCGGAAGGGTGAAATAAGTATTCCCATTGCGAATCCGCCACCACGAGAGATCGAGTTCGTACGAAGAATCATTCTTGAGCTCAACGAACGAATCGGCGCCCGTACCAGTCGAAGCGATCACCACATCGGCCGCGACAACATCGATCTTCACTCGATCCGCCGCCGTGTATTCCCCCGACGACACATTGAGCACCACAATGTACGTGCCCGGATAACGATAATGATAGAGCACCTGTTCGCCCTCCTTCGTGCCACCATCGCCAAACGTCCACGAGTAACGCGGAGCGAGAAGCGGCGTGCCGTCAAACCCGAACGCTTTTCCTTTAAAAAGCGTATCCGCGCCAACCACGATCGTTTTTGTGTTGCCAACGAAACCAAGATCAATCTTGGCCGTAATGTGTTTTTCCGAGTCATCGGCCATCATCGAAGTTGTTTGCGCCCCGCTCGATGTGCCCGAAGTTCCCGCTGTGCCGTCCTCCGAGCTTGCCGGCGGTGCGTATCCATGCGTCGCATTCATGGCGCCGGGCGTTGGCAAGGCGGCGATCCATTGCCCGCCAGATTTCTGAAGCGTTGTGCCGTCTCCCCCGCCACCAACCGAAGGATCATACTGCACGGTGTCAACATCGACTCCATCGGGATTCCTTATCGAGAGAGTATCGCCTGCTTGCTTGAGTGAGAATGAACTATCGAGAATCTTCCCCGAAAACCCGGGCCAATCGGCGAGAAAGACCTCCGGCTTGTCAACAACAACCGCGTAAGTGCCCGCCGGAAGCACAACATTCCCGCCTTCAGGATACGCCAAAAAAGTATGTTTCGTGCCACCGACAACAAATCGCCACTCGGCAAGATCGATATCATCCGATCCATCATGGTAAATTTCCACCCATTCCCGATCAGTATCGTTCCCATCAAGGTCGTACATAACCTCAGTGATAACGACATTCGCGTACACGATATTAATGCACGCAATCGAAACAAGAAATGCTGCAAAACATTTTATAGAACCCTTTTTTAAAACGGATATCAGCTTCGCCATATACCGCTATTCGTCAACGCGAAATATCTTATCAAGTTCTTCTTTTGAAATTTCTTTTGGAGACGTTTTTTTTTCAGTTCGCTCACTCTTGTGTTCGTCTTTCGTTAGAGAATTGTCATGATCTTTCCGTACAGTGCGCAATCGCGAGCTTGTTTCCTTTTTTCCCCCCTTAAGGACATCCGAAAGCGCGGTCCGAAGTTCCAAAAGATTTTTATCAGATGGCCCTTTATCTTTTTTAAATCTTTCAGAGTGAGACGATTGCGATTTCTTGAGATCTTCAAGAGAGATAACAGATTTTCTTGCCCGTGTCGTGTGATTCTTTCGAGCTTCCGGCTCAACGTATTCGCGATGTTCGACCGGAACCGTGCGAATATTTTCACGCGGCGCGCTCAAGCGGCTCACCGCATGGCTCGCGGTCGAATCCACTGGCTTGAATGAAGACGCGACTGGCGGCGCCACTGCAGGTTGATACCAATCTTTGATCTCCTGTTCAACGATATTCCGCGAATGTGCGAATGCACGCTGAGAAAATGCCACCACTTCGTTTCGGTATGAATGTTCCATACCGCTGATCGGCGGAAGCGTTGTTGCCGAGAACGGATGCGACGAGACACCGTCGATCATGAGCTTGAGATATACTTGCGCAAAACCGAGACTTACCATGTCTTCCGCGGTGAACACCGGAGCAAACTCCTTTTCGAGAACTTCCGCATCGTATGCTCCTACTCGAAACGAGATCATGGTCCCCACGTTGCCGAATACCGCCGCGCGCACCTCGTCGGACATCTGTTCGATGTACTGATGCGCGATGGTCAAATTGAGCTTATACTTACGCGCCTCGGAAAGAATGTCCGCGAATGACTCATTGGCGAATGACTGGAATTCGTCGACGTACAGATAGAAATTCGGCAGTTTTTGCAGTTCACTTTCGGGAACATCGGCGCGTGACATCGCCGAAAGATATATTTTCGTAATAAGCATGCTTCCGAGGAGGTTCGCATTGCCTTCACCGATACGCCCCTTCGAGAGGTTGATGATGAGTATCTTGCGATCGTCCATCAACTTCCTGATGTCAAAACTTGAAGTCGATTGACCAACGATGTTGCGTATTAGCGGATTGGCGGTGAACTGACCGACTTTATTTTGGATCGCGGGAGTCGCCTCTTGAGTGTAACGATCCGTATATTTGGCAAATTCATCGACCCAGAATGATCGCGTTGATGGATCGGTTATATTGTTAACCACTTTCTTTCGATACTCTTTGTCGGTGAGCATTCGGTTAATGCCAAGCAGAGTTGAGTCTGGATATTCCAAGAGCGCGAGCAAGACGTTGCCCAAAATGTATTCCATGCGCGCCGACCACGCATCAATCCATATTTTTTTGAATGCGCTCATGAGACCGGCAACCACCAGATGCCGCTTGTCGTACCCAACATCCTCCATGATGTTGAATGAAATGGGATTATCAATATCGAACGGCGCAAAATACACTACGTCGTCAATACGCTCTTCCGGAATATAATCAAGCAGGAGATCGGCGGTCTTGCCATGCGGATCAATGAATGCCATTCCGTTGCCATTGCGAATATCCTGGATCGCCATATTCTCGAGAAGAGTCGACTTTCCCATGCCGGTCTTCCCTATTACATAGACGTGTCGCGTGCGATCCTTCGCCTTAATACCGAACGGAGTTTTTTTATTCCGCGCGTCAGTCTCGGCAAAGTAGGTTATTTGTTCTTTATTATGCATAATTGCCATCAGTATAACGCATGGGGGAAAAATATAAAACGCATACTGTCGTTTTAAAGACCCGTGCCGCCAGCGGTTTCAAGCGCTCCGCGCGTATACACATTCGACGGATCCCAGAGCATCCATGAGGTAATGCCCGCGTCGTAGACGGCGCGTATCTGCGCGCGCACTTCGTTAACGTCATAATTCCCGCCATAATCAAAATCTTGAAGCCATGGACGAAGTTTTGACGGGGTTAAACTCGCCCTAATAAGCCGCTCCGCCGCGGTGCTCATTGAATAATTCACCACCTCGTACGGATAGTGATTGGGATTATCGTATCCATGAAATGTTGGCGGATAGTGCGATGGATACACCATCGGCGCGATATAGTCGAAATATGGTTCCGCGTACTCGAGAATCTGTCCAATATTAAGATCGTCGCTATTGGTCGTGGTCATGCCGAAAAGATCGACCGAGAGCGGTACCCGAAGATCGCTCAAGTTTCCCGCGAGGTAAGCAAAAAAACTCCGTAAAATATTCGCCTTGCCGTGGTCAATATCGGCCAGTATCTCCTTTTCACTGAATGAATAGTAGATATCTTTCATGTTTCCATCCGAAGGAAATCTGACATAATCAAAATTCAGTTCATCGAATCCGATCGCGTACGACTCGCGTGAGATTCTCACTATATAATCCCAAAAATCTTTCGCCCCAACATCGATATAGCTTATCCCTTTGTAGTCTTTCCACGCAGCACTTGGATCACTTGCTTTTTTTACCGTCAATTCAGGATGTTTGTTCGCATAATAAGGGTCTTGAAAAGCCGTGATGCGTCCGATGGTATAAATATTTTTTTTGTGCAAAAGACCGATAAACTCTTTCAAATCGGACGATACGCACCCCGTTACCCCGTTTTGCGCGAGAGCGGGATCATCAGATTGAAAAGTGATCGTGCCAGAATAATCTTTTATATCGACCACGATCGCATTGATCTCTGTTTCATCGGCAAGAGAAACAAGGCGCGAACGCAACCCCGGAGTCGCCGCGATACAACTCGTCATATAGAGCGCTTTCACGAAATTCGGCGTCCCAATATGCGTTACAACAAAAGGCGGAACTTTTGGAGTCGTCTCTTCATCGCCATTGACTGATGTTGCAGCTGAAATTGATAATGAAGTCGATGCCGAAAGTGAATCGCCATTATCATAGACAACCGGCGCAAAGGAGGGAACGGCAAAATATAAAACCATGAAAGAAAGGGAGCCGACAACGAATGCTCCCATAAAAAAAGATTTTCGATTTCGTTTGGTCATGGTCGCGCGTGCGTTTGTTCTGATGAACTTGTCTTATTTCCGTGTTCTTTTTTTGTAACACCATCGAAAGACGCAGGGGTTGCCATATTCACGATACGAGTATCTGTTTTAAGCGGATCGTTCCGATGCGTATCATCGCGAACATCATGACTAGTGAGCCGATATGCCGCGAGCACGATTATAACACCGGCAATCGTAATGAACCAATCTTCGATCCATCGAACCAGCCCGATGAGAAACGGTGTAATTGCCACCAAAAATCCCAGCAAAATAATGGTTCCTCGTTTTGATATGTTCATATGTAACGCACATTATACCGCAAAACTGGCGCGATACAAGGATATGTTTAGTTAACTATATGAGGTAACGCAGTTTAGTATTTCATCTACCGATATGATAATCGGTTTTGTCTTCTTCCGTAAGGTCGTTTTCCGTAAGGTCGGTCCTTACGGAAGTGCGGAGAGAAATCAAGCCAAAATGTTACCTCATAAGGTTAACTATACAGGATGTCTGTCTGCGGCAAACTCAGTGAATACAAATCATCCTTTTTCGACTATCACCACGAACTCGCCACGCACTTTTTTGGGGTGCTTCGTCAAATAAGAAACAAGCTCCGTGGCGGTTCCCGAAACGATCTCCTCGTAAACTTTGGTCAGCTCACGGGCGAGAACGACCCTGCGCATATCACCAATATGTTCGACCAGCGAAGCAAGCGTCTTTCCGATCCGATGCGGTGATTCATAAAACACCACCGTCCTCTCCGAGCCGGCAATTTCTTTGAAGAGTGTTTCCCTCCCCTTCTTGTGCGGCAAAAAGCCAAGAAAGAGAAACTCCGACGACGGCACCCCGCTTGCCGAAAGCGCGGAGATAAGCGCGCTTGCGCCGGGGATAGGCACAATGGTAATCGCGTTGCCGAATCTTTCCCGTATCTGCGCCACCAGCAACACCCCGGGATCGGAAATGCAGGGTGTTCCCGCGTCCGACACGAGCGCAAGGTTTTTCCCCGCTTCAAGCATCACAAAAATTTTTTCAACTTTTGAGGCGGTACTATGAACATCATAGTTCGATGTCGGCGTGTCAATCTCATATTTTTCAAGCAGTTTTTTCGTCACCCGCGTATCCTCACACAAGATGATATCTGCTTCTTTGAGTACGCGGATCGCCCGGATGGTGATGTCCTCAAGATTTCCGATTGGCGTGGCGACGATGTAGAACGTGCGCCGAGTCTCGCTTGAAGCGGGATCGAGATGATTGCTAGAAGTTTTGTCGGAAGACATTGTCATGGATTTGTTTATTGTATATATATTATACCACAAAAACAAAAAACCGACCAGAGGCTGATTCTTTGTCGCCTTTTCTGTCAACTTGGGAGTCACTTGGGAGTCCGACTCCCAAGTGGGAGAAGATTAGTCCTTAATCTTGATCTTGCCGCCACCTTTTTTTTCTTCGAATTTCAGTATAAAGACTTTCAGCACGGGTATTTAGGGTGTGCAATTGATGTGTTAATTCAAGATTCCAGCTTGACCATCAAACATCATGGAAAACACTGAGAGGGTGTTACTGTCCAGACTAGGATTGAGGAGGATAGGATCCGCCCGGCAAAACTGACACACCGCTTCTTTTTATGAACACGCGTATCCTTATGATTCTACCAAACTAAAATCCGATCAATGTCGGATTTTAGATCATTTTCCAAGGTTTTTTTAATTACTGTTGGAACGCGGCATTAAGGTCAGTGCGTGCTTTCTCTACCGTTGCCTTAAAATCAGCAATGGCTTTGTCCACCGCCTGTTTTCGGGCAACACGCGTCGATTCAAGCGAATCTTGTAACTTTTCAATCGCTTGCCGATCGCTTTTGAATGTATCCTGCGCCGTCTTCATACTGGCTCGAAACGCTTCGCGGATTGTTTTTGCGTCAACAACACCAGTCGCGCAATCAGTCTTTGCTTTTTCAACAGCGGCGGTCTTTGTGTTCTTGAACGCGCTTATTGCCGCGTCAACCGCTGATTGACGCACGGCTATCGATTGATCAACGCTCTGCCTAAACGCTACAATAGCCACGTCAACAACACCTTTTCGCACACTTATCGCCGTTTCAATCGTTGTCTTGAATACCGCAACCGCCTGTTTTTGAGCTTCGGTTGTCGCGTTCGCTTCTAACTTCGCGTAGTGTTCCCCGCGGTTTTGATCGTGTTTTGTTCTATTCTCGGATAGGCGACTTTCTCGCTCACTGGCTCGTTTCGTCAAATTATTTGATATTTCTTGACGTTGTGCCCGCAACTTTGCCTCCCGATCAACAATCCGTTGATCAATCGGTGAAAGAATTTTGTCGATTCCATCGCAGAATCTATTCGTGGTCGGAGCTTGCTGAGCAAAGGACAAAACGGGTACAAAAAGATTTGCCGCCATTGCCGCTCCGAGAGCGCTGATAAATAACTTTTTAGAATTCATTTTCATAGTATGATTGACCAAGATTATCAATTGCTTGATTGTCGACAACAACTAATTCCGCATCTTTTGTCGCATCGACAAAGATTGCTTCATCATCCGCAATACCGCTAAGAATCGCGTCCGTCGCGGCATCAACATTGCCCGTGGCGGACTCGGTGGCCGCAACCGGCAATTCTTGCGCTATGTCCGGCGTTCCCGGCGTTTCTCCGACGACTGGCGCTTGTGGATTTCTCGTTCCGAGTTGAATCATGATAAGCGCCACTATTGCCACAATTCCAATCGGTGCCCATATTTTCCAGTTCATAGTCATACGATTATAATTCTTAATTACCTTAATTAAGAATTGATAATGCTTGAATTATAACAAAAAAATCAATGTGGACTTGTGGAAAACATGATAAACCACAGTACATTACTCTTGTACATACTGAAGCAGTACCTTCGCGGTCTCCGAACAACTGTCAAAACTTGCTTCGGATTAGAGAGAGATATGTCTCGTATCTAAACAATTTCTCATGGCCGTGTAATTTCGTTTAGATGTATCAATAATGGGACGAAAATAAGGATGCTATTCCTTTTCAACCAATACAACGATGCGATGGCTAAACTAAATGAAACTCCCATTAACAAACTGATTATACGACATCGCAAGTCGTATATGGAATAAGTTACCTCGTCGAATGAGGTATTTTACCATGATTTATGCGCACATGATTCATCCTGTTGCCGCCTGAACGACCCTTGCAGACCAGCCGCTTTTTTCTAATTCGCTCACGATCGTCTCGTTGGGATAGCCCGCCTGTCGCATCTGGCTAACATAGTGCGCGACTGTCGGAGGAATCGTGGGAGGGATAGACAACATCACACGCACAGGTGACAATGTCGAGCCGGTTGGTATGGCATTTGTTGGTTCTCTGATCGACGATCGTTCTTGGAAAATCTGTTCCGGGACAATATCGCTATTTTTTTCTTCGTCTTGCCATTTTTGATTAACAACCATGTTTTCAAGTTCGTCTATTTCCGATTCTTCTTTCCGCAGCCGGCGTACCAGAAACGCCACAACAATAATAAGCATAATGCCGCCAAAAATGCTTGCAAAAACAATCAGCCATACCGTACCGCTTACTCCCGCGATGCTATTTTTAAATTCGTCCCATTTTGAATCGATTGATTTTCCACTGGCGATCATCGTTTCGCATCCGCTGATATAAGTATCAATCAAGACTGTCTTCAAAAAAATCAGGGTCAGTCGATGTTTTTGCTTGATTGAATGATTCGATGGCATTCTTGCAGTGTCGCTCATTCTTTAAGGCCAATCCTTGTTCAAGATTCCTTTGGTATTCACCCCGTCCAACAGTTACATTTTTATCAGTGAGAAGGCCTCGGGTCACCTCCATCGGTATGGCAAAGCCAAAGTTGTCCCCGACCGACTGATCCCCCGATTGATAAGTAATGATCCCGACCACCTCACCTCGATCATTGAGCATGGGGCTTCCACTCGACCCTTCCGCTATTTTGGCATTCGTCTGGATTATTTTGAAGTCCTTATGACTGCTATCTTTGTAACTGCTCACCGACCCGTTCGTAAAGGTTGCGCTCAACAAATCATCGTCATTAATATCGGCAGTCGCCGGAAATCCGAAAGTATATAGTTTGTCCCCTTTCTCGATACTGCTCTTTTCGGCAAGAGACAACGCCGGCAAATTTGTTTTATCAATATGAATTATCGCTACGTCCTTATCGTTGAAAATATAATCAATCGGATACCCTACCATGGTGGCGGGGAAGCCATCCTTTCGATAACCGTCGAGGTTAGCGGCTTTTGTAGCCGGATTAAACACGGTGATGGTCGTCTTGATATCCTTAAAGACGATGAACTTCATTCCCTCCTTAGCCCGTTGTTCCCTCTGTGCCAAGTCTTCGCTCGTGAACCGGTCAACAACGGTCTTTATATCATTTTCGGAAATCTCTTTATTGAGAACTTTCTGGAACAGCACACTCTGGAACAAGCTCATCAAGAGGGTCGGGCGAATAGTGTCAGGCGTTACGACATGCGCGTTCGTAACGATATACCCATCCGGAGAAACAACAAAACCGGTACCGGAGAAAGTGGTATCGATGGGAATCGTTTCTTTTTTGAGACCGAGCGATACAAACTTGAGCGTTTTGGTTTCAAAGTCGAATGGTTCAACAACAATGTCGCCCTTAATATCAAACAGTATGCGTACCACGCCTGGCTCGGTCTTGGCGATGATATCCTTTTCGGTAGGCAAACTCGATGAAAGAGAAGCAGTATCCTGCGCAAAAAGAAATCCTGGAGATAAGGCAGTAGCGACGACGGCAAGAGTGAGAAAAGTGCTTTTTATTTTTTTCATTGGATAAGAATTCCACCAACAATTGCAGAAGTCATCAATTTGAATCTTTTAATAAGCGGAGAATAGTGGCCACTAACGACTGCATTCCTTCCGCGGTATTCATGTGCCGGTTTGGTTGTATCACATTAAGATAGCGTGTGTTTTCCATCTTCAATAGCGCGTTGTTTGATACAAGATTCCACCACTGCTGATGGTCATCGGTGGTGACGGGACGAGAAACACGCGCAGTAACGCTTGCAATCAACAGATTTTCCTTACTCGGGAGCCAACTGTTCACACCTTGAGCGGCGACAGAAGAAGTATCGACGAAAGAAACAAAGACAGCGAGAATAAAATACCCAAGAAAAATCAAGAAATTGACTCCGAATATATTTACTTTTTTTTATTGACTGTGGCTGATTTTCTAACTGATCCATAATGTTTACATTATATACGAACAGTTTGAACAGGTCTATATTTGAAAACAAAGATGAGTATGCATAAATAATACAAGGCGAACATTAAGCTCGCTATGTGCATATCAAATGGAAAATTCATTGATGTAATTTTATCAATTTCTCAAAAACCGTCTAGTTCGTTTGTGGTGTCTTTATTGTACCAAGCTCGCACCTATTTTCAAAACCGCTGACAATGTGCCACGCGCGGAGCGCGTGGTGAAGCGCAACTAAATCGTACGCTCTCCGCCCCGCCGTCC
>PFQT01000046.1 GCA_002788135.1 Candidatus Yonathbacteria bacterium CG_4_8_14_3_um_filter_46_25 | reverse complement strand
CTTTTCAGCGGTGTTTCTTATACGCTCAAGGCTACGCCTTTTGATGTCCTTCAGCCAGTCATTTTCTGGCAGTACTTTCGTGTTTCCCATTGTTTTCAAAGTGCTCGTCTACTGTCAACTATACACTGACCCAGTGCAGGGGGTCGGTATGGGCGGGGAAATGTGTTACAATATTTTGATGCTTTACACAGGGAAAGGAGACAAGGGCGATACGGGCGTATTTGGATGCGACCAGCGGATGTCGAAAAGTTCGGCGGTCGCGGAAGCGCTTGGTTCGCTTGACGAGATTAACTCGTTCTTGGGTGTGTGCAAGATGAGCGAGAACGCGCGTAATCCGTATTTAGAGGGATATAGCTTCGCCGATATGCTTGACTGGGTGCAACAACAGCTTTTCATCGTGCAAGCGCATATCGCCGGCGCGGACAAAACGATAGATCGGGAGAAGACTGCCCGCGTGGAGGCCGCGATTGACATGACCGAAAAAGAATTGCCGCCGATCAAAAGCTTCTTCGTTTCCGGCGGGACGACCTTTGCGGCGCAACTTGATTTTGCGCGGACGCTTGCGCGGCGCGCGGAGCGGCGAGTGGTCTCGGTTGCCGAAGAGGGGACGGTCACGGTAGATGAGGGCGTGCTTGCGTTCCTCAACCGGCTCTCATCACTTCTCTATGCGATGGCTAGACTTGCGAACCATAAATCTGGTATAACAGAGATGCCACCATCATATAAGTAGCGGTGGCAACATGGTGCCTATAGTGTAATGGTTAGCACTGAGACCTGTGGAGTCTTCAGTTCGAGTTCGAATCTCGATAGGCACCCAAGATATCGTTTGTTATAACCTGAGAAATCCCCGCAGTAATTGGGGATTTTTCAGTTTGAGGTGTTTTGTACATCACCTGATTTAGAGCCGAAAGCTCTCGGAAGAGGGGGGAAGGAATGGATTTAATTATAATTCCATCTTGTGCCTCGAATTTTTCCCAGAAGAAGCTCAGATAATGCCTTTTAAGCAAGTAGGAGCCTTTCTGATAAGCTTTATAGATGTCTTTCGTAAATAAGAGCACTTCCTGCACAATATCCACATTTTCGCCCCTCTCAGCCTCTAATTCAACGAGTTGTTCGTTGATTCTCCCTAATTCGTGATTTATTTCATCTTTGATACGCGTAAACTCCTCATCGGTGAAAACTTGTGAAAGGAGTTTGTTTTCGTTAACTTTTCGTTTTGCCTCATACGCCGTCCGTTGATTGATTAAGGATTGCCTTTTTCTCTCGTAATCAGCACGAGCTTTTTCGAATCGCACTCTTACTTTTTCAATAATTTCATCAACAAATCCCTTGCTAAATTCAAAGTCTTTGAATTTTTCTGCAATTTCATTTTCCAGACCAACTTGCTCAATGTATTTTCCACATCCGCTTCTGTTGGTGCAGTGGTAATAGGCGATTTTCTTTTTCAGGTGCCACTCTGCCGTATATTTGCATTTGTGTATTGGACAATGAAGATAGCCTGCCAGTAACCACTTGTATTTTCTGCGCTTACACCTGTTTCCATTATGAGCGTGGAGGACAGCCTGAACTTTTTCAAATAGAGACTCATCAATAAATAGTTCGTGTCGTCCTTTTTTGCAGTATCCTCCACCCCACTTTATTTCACCGATGTAGATTTTGTTCTTTAACATTTCATACACGCGCCCGTAGTGAAGTTTTTTACCTTTTCGATTTTTCAATCCTTTTTCGTAAAGCGTGTCAGTGAGCTCATATACATTGTAGTTGCCAGTTGAATAAAGGATAAACAGTTCTTTTACCAAGGGAGCCATTATTGGGTTAGGAACAATAATTCTACTGGCGATACCTTTGGTTTCTTCGTCTGGATTATCGATGTTCATGTACCCAACAGGAGCCGCGGCAGGGAAGAATCCCTCACTTGCTTTTGCATAAAGCACATCTTTGACCTTTTCTCCCGTGAGTTCTTTGTGCATTTCCGCAAAG
>PFQT01000038.1 GCA_002788135.1 Candidatus Yonathbacteria bacterium CG_4_8_14_3_um_filter_46_25 | reverse complement strand
TTGCTCGGCAAGGCGCGGTCGCTTCTCTGGGGGATTATATATGTCACTACACTTCATTTCACTGAGAAAGAAACAAGGGTTACGAATATTTTAAAAAACCGCACGTTCAGAATTGCACATTATGTTATTTCACTCGTGGTTTTTATCCTCTGTCTTTTTTTAGGATATAACCCCATAATATTGTATTCTGGGTTTGCCATTGCCGTACTTTCTTTTTATTTCAACCTTATTCCCGAAGCACTTTCGCGCCGCTTCAAAGAAGAAAAGAATATTTTTGGACCATTAAAAATTATGTTCGGTTACGTTTTAGGGTACGGTGGCGCGTTTCTAGCATTGTTTATCTTGGTTCTTTTAACTTCTGGTTTTGGTTGGTAACTTAACGATTTCCACCACCTCGGATATTACCCACACATGGGCGGGGATTTCCCGTTTTCTTTTTGCTATAATTAACGAACCGATGCATGTAACCGCCAAGCAACTCAAAGAATTTCTCGTTGACGCGGGGTTTATATCGCTTGCCGATATTGAAGCGGTCGAGGAAAAGAGCATAAAGAAGAAAACTACGCTTGAAGAAGTGCTTATTTCCGACGGTCATATCTCCGAAGATGAACTGCGGCGCACTCAAGCGTGCATTCTTGGCATCCCGTTTGTAAACCTGAAAGAGCAGAAGATTGATTACGAGGTGCTTTCGATGATCCCCGAACCAATCGCGCGGAAATACAACATTGTCGCATTCAAAAAAGACGCGACATCGCTTGATGTGGCAATGCTTGACACCGACAATATCGAAGCGATCGAGTTTGTGAAGAAAAAGGTGGGACTCAAGATAAAACCGCGTCTTACCGATGAGGAGTCGATCAAGAACGCCCTGCTTCAGTATCAAAAAAGCCTCAAGGCAGAATTTGGCGATATCATCCAAAGAGAGTCAATCCAACTCAAACCGGTTTCCGACTCACCGGATTCCGATGATGATACCGAATCGGAAAAAAATCTCAAAAAACTCGCGGAAGATCTTCCGGTGGTCAAGATCGTGGATACGCTTTTGAACCACGCGATCTTGCAGGGGGCATCGGATATTCATATCGAGCCAATGGAAACACAAGTACTCATCCGCTATCGCATTGACGGCATTTTACATGACGCGATGACATTGCCCAAGAATGTCGCACCTGGCATCACGGCGCGCATCAAGGTACTCTCCAACCTGAAACTTGATGAAAAGCGTCTTCCCCAAGATGGACGGTTCAAGATTGAAACAGCGGACCAAAAAGTTTCTTTCCGTGTGTCGACACTTCCGACTTACTACGGAGAAAAGACTGTTATGCGATTGCTCCGCGATTCAGTCGCCGGTTTTACGCTTGAAGTGCTCGGTTTTCACGGAGAAGGACTTGAACGGATCCACGCCGCGACGAAAAAAAAGACCGGCATGATCCTTACTACCGGACCGACCGGATCGGGAAAAACAACAACACTCTATACGGTGCTTGATATTCTTAACACCCCTGACGTGAACATCTCGACCATTGAGGATCCGATCGAGTATCAAATGACGCGAGTCAATCAAACGCAGGTGAGGTCGGAGATCGGTCTTACGTTTTCCACCGGATTGCGCTCTCTTGTTAGGCAAGATCCGGACATCATTATGGTCGGCGAGATCCGTGATGCCGAGACTGCGTCACTTGCGGTGAATGCCGCACTCACCGGGCACTTGGTACTTTCGACCTTGCACACCAATTCCGCGGCTGGCGCCATGCCGCGTCTTATCGATATGGGAATCGAGCCGTTCCTTATCGTTTCGACCGTGAAAGTCATCATTGCCCAGCGTCTCGTCAGGCGGCTCGATGACGCAAGCAAGGAAAAATATTTTCTTTCAAAAACAGAGATCGAGTCGCTTGGAAAAACAATCGATATGGACAAGGTCCTTGGCGTACTCAAAGAAGAAAAGATCGTGGAGAAAACGAGGCGATGGGAAGAAGTTCCTTTTTATAAACCGGTCGCTTCGACGGAGAACGATGATGGATACAAAGGGCGGATAGGGATTCATGAGGTCATGGATGTGTCTCCGGCCGTACGCGATCTTATTGTGCGTGAATCGACCGCTGATGCAATCGAGGAGCAGGCACAGAAAGAGGGGATGATAACTATGATCGAGGATGGGATATTCAAGGCGGTTCAAGGGATTACGACCGTTGAGGATGTCCTTCGAGTTGTGAGCGAATAATTTCTTGCCAGAGCAGATATGAAATTCAAATACAAAGTTCAAGACAGAGCGGGTGGTATAAAGGAGGGGGTTATCGATGCCTCAGACAAGTACACGCTCAAGAATACGTTGCAAAGTGATGGGGGTGTGGTTTTGTTCGTCGAGGAGGATTCGGGGAGAATGAAATTTGACATGGAATCGCTCAATCGCGTACTTGCGCGTATCAAGACGCAACATTTGGTCGTGTTCGCGAAAAACTTGAGCGCGATGATCACGGCCGGTCTTTCGTTGTCGCGCGGGCTTGATATCTTGAGCCGACAAACGGACAATTTGAAGCTCAAAGACGTTATCAATGAACTTTCGGCCGATATCGGCAAAGGGAAGAGCCTTTCTGATGGAATGCACGGCCACCCGAAAGTGTTCTCATCACTTTTTGTATCAATGGTGCGCGTCGGCGAAGAGTCGGGCAGTCTTGCCGATTCGCTTAATCTTATCGGCGATCAAATGGAAAAAAGCTACCTCCTGAAAAGAAAGATAAAAGGGGCGATGATTTATCCGGCTATCGTCGTTTCCGCGATGGTCATCATCGGTGTTCTGATGTTCATCTTCGTCGTTCCGACACTGACTGCAACGTTCGAATCCATCGGCGCCGATCTTCCCGCTAGTACGCGGGCCATTATTTTCATAAGCAACGGACTCTCGCAGCATTTTTTCCTATTCACATCGCCACTTGTTCTCTGCATTGCCGCGCTTCTCTCGGTGCGAAAAACATCCCGCGGGAAACGGCTCATCAACGCGTTCATTCTGCATATTCCAGTCATATCAAAATTGATCAAAGAGTCGAACGCGGCGTTAACCACCCGCACACTTTCCGCGCTCCTGTCTTCGGGCATCGACATGATCGAGGCAATCGCGATAACCCGTGATGTTGTCCAAAATCCTTATTATCGCGATGTTTTGGAAATCGCGGAGAAAAATGTCCAAAAAGGAATTCCGATATCGTCGGCATTTTCTGAGAATGAGAAATTGTATCCGATTCTTGTCGGAGAGATGGCGGCTGTTGGCGAGGAGACAGGGAAGCTCTCCGACATGCTCATGCGGACAGCGCTTTTCTACGAAGGAGAAATTGATGCCGCCACAAAAAACATGGCGACGATCATCGAACCGGTGCTTATGGTCGTTATCGGCCTTGCGGTTGGTTTCTTTGCCGTTTCTATGATTTCCCCGATGTATTCGGTAATGACCAATATCTAACCCATGAGATATTTATCGGAACACAAGGGATTTACCGCGCTTGAAGTCCTGTTGGTGGTTGCGCTTTTCGCGATCCTTGCTTCCATTGTGATCCCCCCATTCGCTGAGTTTCGAACATCGAAGATGATTGAAACGATATCAGGAGAGGTCGTTTCTCTACTCGCCGAGGCGCGCGCGGATACCATTTCTTCAAAAAATGATTCGCAGTATGGAGTTCATTTCGAATCGTCACGGGCCGTCTTTTTTAAAGGAAGCGTTTTTACCGAACCCGATTCTGATAATTTTGAGATTGCCATCGATCCTGTTGTCGAGATATCTGATATTGTGCTCGCTTCCGGCGGGTCCGATGTTGTCTTTGAAAAAATAACCGGAGCGACATCCGAGCCGGGAATGATCACTATAAGTGTCGTCTCCGACCCGTCACAGAGTTCTACGGTAACTATCGCGGCGACCGGTATCGTGAGCACGGATTAAATCTGGTATACTTCACTTGTATGTCATCGCTTAAGAAGTTTTGTTCTTCACGTTTGCCGCAAGGCGGTTTTGGGTTAATTGAGGTCGTGATCGCGACCGCGATACTCGCCTCTGTTCTTCTTGGGGTTTCATTTTTTTTCCAAACAGCTCTGCGAATGAGCCGTAACACCACACACCTCGTGCAAGCCAATTTCTTGTCCGAAGAAGGCATCGAGGCGGTAAAGCTCATGCGGGACGATAGTTGGGATAATATTGCCAATCTTGCGGCAGGAATCGATTACTATCTTGATTTTGACGGAGTGAATTTCGCGACCACAACCACCGACACATATATTGATGGAATGTTCGATCGATCGTTTACGGTCAGCGATGTGCGTCGTGATGGGAATAATGACATAGCGACCGTGGGCGTGATAGACCCGAATACCAAAAAGATCGCTCTGACGGTTGCTTGGAACAGTGGATATGGAACGAGTACGCGGACGATCGAAACGTATATTACCAATTTGTTCAATCTTTGATTGTATGCGCCGATACATGGGCAGAAAAAAAGGGTTCACGCTTATAGAAATGCTTATTTATATCGTCTTTCTTTCGGCGGCTTCGGTGGTTGCGGTCACCTCTCTTTTTACGATTGTTCGGGCAGTTGCGGAAATTCGCCTTGCGCAGGATATTAACGATTCCGCAACGGCCGTTTTGGGGCGGACGATGCGAGAGATACGCGATGCGTACGGAATTGATGCCATACAAAGCGCATTTGGCACCAATCCCGGCAGGCTGGTGCTTTTGACCAAAGATGATATGGGCAACAATGTCGCGCGCGACTTCTTCGTCGAGAATGGAGCGATAAAACTCAAAGAAGACGGAGTCGACCAAGGATCGCTTATTTCTCAAAATGTTACAGTTGATAATCTGGTATTTACTAATATCACAACCGCGAATTCTCAAGGGGTCAAGATCACCATGCAGATTAGTGGCGTTCGCGGCAATCTGTCGAAGACAGGATCGTATGATGCGACCGCGATCTTGCGAGGGGAGTATTAATTTATTCCACATAATATGAGCATGAGTACAACAAGAATTTTTTCAAGAAAGCGGCTAAAAATGAGGAGATTGGGTGGCGCGGCACTTATCATCATCGTTATCTTTTTCTTGATAATATCAACCCTTCTTGTCGCGGGTGCGGCGGGGCCGGTCATTCGTACGGCGCGAATATCGAAAAATTTGTTCTACTCGAGTGAATCATATTACCTTGCGGAAGCCGGAATCGAGGATGTGTACTATCGAATAAAAAACGGCATACAGGTTTCTCCAGCGGAGACGATATCGCTTGGCGGTAATTCCGTAACGACTTCGATTATCAATGTTGGTAGCAATAACAAGGAAGTTACTTCCGAGGCAAGCGTCGATTCGCATGTGCGGAAGGTTAAAGTCGATTTGTCGACTTCGGCGACGGGCATCAGTTTTGCTTATGGGGCGCAGGTTGGCGCGGGCGGCATGGAGCTCGAAGACAATGCCCGGGTTGAAGGCGCGGCGGGTGCCGTCGGCAACGTGTATTCAAATGGTCCGGTAGAAGGGGGGCATAATTCCGTTGTTACCGGAGACGTAATCGTTGCTTCTGGTATCACCGAGGATGTGCAAGCACGCTCTTTGGTGTGCAATACCGATCAGATCGTGGGGAAAACGAGTCCGGAAGTTGATTTTGCTCAAAGTTTTGTGCCAAGCGAAACAAAGCCATTGTCAAAAATAAGTTTATATATAAAAAAAGTGGGGAGTCCGGGGAGTCGAACGATCTATATCGTTGCTGATAACGGTGATTCTCCCGACACAACAAGTCTTGCTTCCGGCACACTTAATAAAGACCTAGTCGGCGCGTCATATGGGTGGATCGACGTAACGTTTTCATCGCCCGCGACGCTTACTAATGGACAAAAATATTGGATCGTTCTTGACGCGTTAGAGAACGGCAGTAAGTATTGGGTTTGGTGTCGTGACAATAATAATGGATTTGGAAATGGAGTCGCGAAATATAAGAACGATTGGGATGGAGGAGGAGGATGGACTCCCGTTGTTGGAGATTTGACGTTCAAGACGTACCTTGGTGAAGGGATAAGTTTTATTGATAGCCTTGACATTGGCGGCGACGCAAAAGCGAATACAATCAATGGCAGTATAGTCGGCGGCGACGCATACTACCAAAGCATAGCGGGGACCACGGTTATGGGGACTTCTTATCTGGGCAGTCCGGATCCTCCGGTTTTGGGTTTGCCGATTTCAGAATCGAATATTGCTGATTGGAAAGATGACGCGATAGCGGGAGGAGTAGTTTCCGGGAATTGCCCCGGGTCGGTTGGATGCGCAAACACGATGGGACCAGTTAAAATAAACGGTAATCTTACCATAACTAACGGAGCAACGCTTACCGTAACAGGCACGATCTATGTGACTGGCAATGTCACTATGTCGAATAACGCGACAATGGTATGCGATCCATCGTATGCATCGGAGAGCTGTGTAATTCTTACGGATGGGTGGGCATCTCTCGAGAACAATGTGATCATGGGAGGATCGGGGGATCCCGACAGCTATCTTTTATTTTTAAGCACGATTGAGGGATGCAATGGAGGGGTACAGCAACCACAGTGTGGAAGTGGGAACAGCGGGATCAAAATAAGCAACAACGTGGATGGAGCTATTTTCTACACGTCAGCATCCATGATAGACATCGAGAATAATGTCGATATCACGTCGGTCGTGGGGTATAAGCTCAAGCTTGAAAACAACGCAACGATACGATACGAGATTGGAATTGCCGACCTCTCGTTCTCTTCCGGTCCAGGCGGCGGGTGGAAACTGGAGAATTGGAGGGAGATTGAGTAAATGACTACGTTCCACGCGCTTATTTTCGTGCCGTCGTCGTAGGTCTGGCGCGTCTTATTCGGAGTGGTACAATAGGCTCATGAAAAAGATCATTGTGGCGAATTGGAAGATGGCGCCGGCATCTTTTGAGAGCGCAAAAAAAACATTTCGCGCCATCAAAAAAACGGCTGATAAATTGCATAATGTGCAAACGGTTGTGTGTCCGCCGGTACTCTATCTGCGGGAGCTTGGCGCGAGCGTGACTGGACATCGCACTGTTCTTGGCGCGCAGAACGCTTTTTGGAACGAAGAAGAAGCGCATACAGGAGAACACTCGCCAGACATGCTTGTTCGCGTGGGTGCCAAGTATGTGATCCTCGGACATTCCGAACGAAGGGCGCTTGGCGAATCTGATGTAATGATCCGCGAGAAGGTTCGCGCTTGCCTTTTGAGTGGCTTGTACGTCATTGCGTGTGTTGGAGAAAAAGAGCGCGATGCGCATGGTGGGTACACGAAGTTCATCGCGAACCAAGTGCGGCAATCATTGCCGAAAATAAATATGGGAAAGCAGCTTTTGGGTAACATCATTGTCGCCTATGAACCGCTCTGGGCGATCGGCAAAAAAGCGAAACGCGCCGCTTCAGTCGAGGATGCGGTGGAAGCGACTATCTTTATCAAAAAAACTCTCGTGGGCATATTCGGAAAAGATGCCGTGAACATCCCGATACTCTATGGCGGGTCGGTGAACGATCAGAATGCCGGCGAGTTTCTCGAGCAAGAATCCGTTAACGGTCTCCTTGTTGGACGAGCCAGTCTTGATCCGGAAACATTTTCTCGAATACTTACTGCGAGGAAAAAATAAAAATCTATTAAAAAAATAAAACCATGAAAGAAAAAATGCGTACTATTCGAGAGATCGGAAATATAAAAGGCAAACGTGTGCTTCTGCGCGTTGATCTCAATGTGGCAATGAAAGAATCAAAGGTGATCGGCGGATACCGAGTGAAAGAGATTGTTCCCACTATCAACTATCTCAAGAAAAAAGGCGCCAAGGTTATCATTGTCGGGCATATTGGAAGAAAGCCAAATGAAACGCTTAAACCGGTTGCAGATTTTCTGAATCGTAAAACGAAAGTCGGGTTTTTTCCGAAAACGTTGAATAAGGATCTCATTGGAGTGATCGCGAACATGAAAGAAGGGATGGCAATCGTTCTCGAGAACGTGCGCTCCGAACGGGGAGAAACGGAGAACGATCCGGCGTTCGCAAAATACCTCGCTGATCTCGCCGATATCTATGTCAACGATGCGTTCTCGGCATCGCATCGCAAACACGCGTCCATCGTCCTTGTCCCCAAGCTTCTTCCTTCATACATCGGTCTGCGTTTCGAGGAAGAGCTGAAGAATTTAAGCATGGCAATGAAGCCAAAGCATCCGTCACTGCTTATTCTAGGAGGAGCAAAAATGGAAACGAAAATACCGCTCGTGAAAAAATTCCTGAAGACCGCCGACCATATCTTTCTCGGTGGGGTCGCGGCGAACGACTGCTTGCGCGCGAAAGGATACCCGGTGGGGCGATCGGTCGTAAGCGACTCGATTTCGGAACTCGGTATGCTTGTTAAGAATAAAAAAGTAATTCTTCCCGTCGATGTCGTCGTGAAGGCAAGCGACGGGGTGTCTGCGGCGAAGGCGATTATGGATGTGGCACCGGGAGATAAAATCTTCGATGCGGGACCGCGGACGATTGAGATGCTCGGCAAGGTTGTTTCGCGCGCGAAGTTTATACTCTGGAACGGTCCGCTTGGCAATTATGAAGAAGGGTTTGATAAAGGAACAGCCGACATTTTGAAGATCATTGCGAAGAGTCGAGCGCAAAGCGTCATCGGCGGTGGCGATACGTTGGCGGTCGCATTCAGGATTAAGGTTCATCGCAAGGTTGGCTTCATTTCAACGGCGGGCGGCGCGATGCTCGATTTTCTCTCAAGTGGCACGCTCCCGGGGATTGAAGCGATCAAGAAGTCGCGACACTAATTCCCGACAGTGGTTTTCCGCTTGACACCGTCTCGTGCTTCACTTACCATACGAAACGGTTTTGTTTGTATTGGAAACGGGGCGTAGCTCAGCGTAGAGCGTCGTGCGCACAGGCGCGAAGGTCCGTCGGTTCGATTCCGACCGCCCCGACCAATACGAGAGCCGGCATACTGGGACACAGTATGCCGTTTTTTCTCTCAAAATACCCGTTCGGGTTTATTTCTGCGTGGCAGGAAAATGTTATCCTATGTTTTCTGGTATTTTATTGTACTTATCCCTATTTTTCCTCAGCGTATCCAAGTAAAGTTAGAGCAAAATGGTACTTTTTAGTAGACAAAGCAGGTAAGAGTGTAGACGAAGTCTGTGAAATATATATGATCTCAAG
>PFQT01000003.1 GCA_002788135.1 Candidatus Yonathbacteria bacterium CG_4_8_14_3_um_filter_46_25 | reverse complement strand
TACCGATTGAAAAGTTTAATTATTATTTATCCACAGTGTCACCCTTGAAGGTTAACTGAATAGCATCCGCACTGGGTCAGTGTATCTAGTGTCACATAACCCTCTTCTATGGTATGATTTTAAAAAGCTTTATTAGGTAAGTAATATCTACGCGAAAATACATACCATCGAGAAAGTCATCAATCGTCGTTGCCATCATTGCCGCATCATTATTCAGCGGCTGGTATTTCTTTACTCAAACAGTGCGTGGCGGAAGCTACTCTCTTTATATCGCCGGAGCATGGGGTGCTCCTTTGGGTACCAAGGTTGAGTGCGCGCAACAAACAAACGGCCGAGTTGACCAAAAATTCAAACTTCCGTTCAATGTCGACCAGAGTGCAAAAGACGCATTGAAAGGATTTTGGTATTACAGCTATTATCGTGAATGCCTCCACAGTGCCGGATATCAGTTTAGTGGTGACCCAATCACATCTTCTTCGATTATCATTCAGAATCAAGACGCTGTTTATTCTAATCCATTCGGCGGATTCTCGTTTACGATTCCCATGGGCACCGCACTAATTAAGGATAATAAACTCGATGTTGATATAGATGATCGCATGTTTGTATCTTTACTGAAGACAAGTTCTGAGGTGATTTTTATTTACACCTATACCACCTATGATGACATCGAAACATTTGACAATCTGACAAGTAACTTCAAACAACTTCCCGAAACAATGGGGTCTGTCACGGGAACGATTCTGAATGAAAATATCTCCGGAGTCAAATCATTGTACATCAAACAAGATGACAATAAACAAGGTATTGTTTTTATCACTCCTGGAAAACATGTGGTTTACATCTATGGATCTGACATACTGGAGACAACACTAAAAACAGTAGCGGAAACGATTACCTATATCACCGATTAGTTGACCGCTCGAATGTTCCCCCATAACATATCATCTTCTCCTCATTCTACTGTTATCAAAATACCGGCTTTTAGGTCGGTATTTTGATTATGCTCTAGACTAGCTAATAAATGCTAAACGAGAGAATATGCTTAAAAGACAAGCTCGTTTAAAGAAATTAGCAATTAAAGAAACTGATTAAGTGTTTTGGTATCAGCATCTCGGCAACCCAAGCAGGGAAACCGCTCACGTGAACAGAAATACTGCCAACGCGTGGTACCGCCAAATGGAGAAGGGGTATGTTTCTCGAAACCTCATGAGAAAATTAACTTTATTGGACACTCGGTGTCCAATAAAGTTGGACAGAGATTACCAGTGGTTTACTAGTCTATATCCTATGATTTTCACGTCAACGATGAATCATCCCTATATTCATTGCTCGTAGTTTAAGGTGTTTTTTGACGTGTCTAATTAAGCCAATTAGTGTGGAAAACTTACCCGAAAAACAACGTGCGAGATGTACACGTCGCAAACTGCCAAAATTCTTATTGTACGGCCACCGTTCCCGTGTTGCCGTTTTTGTCTTTCACTTTGAATGTCCACGTGCCTGCAGTTGAGAAAGTACGAGTCCCCTGAGTATATTCACCATCAAGCTTAAGCGACGATATGGTGGTGGGAGTAAATCTGATATCAACCTCGTCGCCAGGATTTGTATAGACAAATTTGATCGAATCACCAACATTTAAGGTCAACGATGTCTGACTGAAGTCTCCCGAGCTGTTAACGTCAACAGTATATGTTTGGGGCGTTTCTGGAGGCGGCGTATAGGTACATGATTGCGTCGTAATAGGACTTCCACCTGTACACCCTGACGGGGATGAAGTAAGGACTGTTCGAGTTTGCGTACCATCCGGCTGGCATGTCCCCCAACTGCTATAGGTGAAAGCGGTACATTGTGTGGCACCGCCGCCATCGGTCGAGAGTGGTCCCAGAAGGTACCCCGCGAGTTGACTTCGAGCACTCGTGGAATGATTGTGTCCTCCTCCTCCGTTTGTATTAAAGAACGTCGTTCCATCGGTACCACAACGACTTGTAATCGGATTCTGTCCTCCCGGGTGAAACGGAATGTATTGGGTAAGGTCATAGACGTTGCCGGAGATGATGAGCCAGCAGTCGCTTGCGGTTGAATGTTGCG
>PFQT01000050.1 GCA_002788135.1 Candidatus Yonathbacteria bacterium CG_4_8_14_3_um_filter_46_25 | reverse complement strand
GACCCGCTCTCGTCGGGTCTTGTCGGTCACTGGACCTTTGACGGGCCGGACATGACGCAAAATGTCGCGGATGTAACGAGCGGTAACCACGATGGCTACCTCACTGGCTACGCGGCGACCACCACCGCGATCGGCGTAGTGGGGCAGGGATTGGAGTTTGACGGAGTAAATGATTATGTGGATACCAAAACAACTGTGTCAACATTTTTTAATTCGTCGCTCGGTTCCATTTCGGTCTGGGTACGCCCGACGGGAACGGCTGCTGAAGCTTCTATGTACTATGACGGCCAAAACGCGGTTGGCAGTAGTGGGGCATTTGCTCCTTTCGGCATTGCCCGTGCCAACGTGTCGGGCGAAGGGGACAAGCTGTGGGCATATAATGCAGATACTTTTGGTACCTTTGACGTTATTGGTGCTTCATACACCGTGAACGAATGGACACATCTCGTGTGGATGCATTCCGGCGGTTATCTCTACTTCTACAAAGACGGCACACTCGTCGGCCAAACGCCAAGTGGCGCTACCCGTGCTATGGGTAATCTGTTGATCGGCAAAGTGTGGAAAGGCTCCCCCGGATACTACTGGCAGGGATCGCTGGACGATGTCCGCGTCTACAACCGCGCCCTCTCCGCCTCCGAAGTCGCGCAGCTCTACGCCCTCGGCCGCTAATCACTGTAAAGGTCTAACGGAAAAAGGAAAAAGAAAAAAGAAAAAGGTCCGACCTTTACAATTTGTAAAAGGTCGGACCTTTTTCTTTTTTCCGCATTTTTATTTTCTGTTATACTTTTATGGTATGAACAGAAAAATAACATTTGCCCCGGGTGAGTTTTACCACCTTTATAATCGAGGTACTGACAAGAGGGATATTTTTATCAGTGAACGCGATTATCGTCGTTTTACGGTGTTGCTTTACCTATGCAACAATAAGGACCCGGTAAACATGGACATTGAGCTCAAAAAAGGTCGGACCTTTTCTGAGCTGTTACTGAATAAAACAGATGAACACTTTGTAGATATAGGTGCTTATTGTCTTATGCCGAATCATTTCCATTTATTGGTACGCGAACGAGATGATTGTGGAATTACCAATTTTATGAGAAAGCTTTCCACCGCATATTCCATGTATTTTAATAAAAAAAATGACAGAAGTGGCACCCTCTTTGAGGGAAAATTTAAGGCAAAACACGCTAACGATGATAACTATTTGAAATACCTTTTTTCTTACATACATCTCAATCCTATAAAAATGATTGATCCTCATTGGAAAGAAAATGGCATTGCGGATCGAACAAAGGCAAAAAATTATCTAAAAACATACCGCTACTCAAGTTATCTTGATTACATTGGTAGCGATAGGGCAGAGCAGACCATTTTGAAAAAAAGTTCTTTCCCAGACTACTTTAGGACAGCTATTGATTTTGAGAATTTTGTGGATGAGTTGTTATCATATAAAAATGAAGTTGGAAGTTGAAAAAAGGTCGGACCTTTTATAAATATTGTTGTAAAAAAGGTCGGACCTTTTGTGACTTTTTTCGGGTCGTTCAATTATACGACTTGCGATATTGTATGATTGAGGAGATAAGATATACACGAGAAAATTCGTCTTTTTCATCTTTTTACTGATATAATACAATAAAAGGTTTTCCTGATTTTTCTGCGACTTGTCGCAGGACGGGAATTGATTATTAATTTTTATATTTATATTTGCGTGTTATGAAAAAAATACGAGTCGCGGTAAATGGTTTAGGAAGAATCGGGCGGGCGTTTTTTAAGATCGCTTTGAAACGCGAGGAGATCGAGATCGTCGCGGTCAACGACCTGGGCGATATTGAGAATCTTGCCTACTTGCTCAAATATGACACCGCTTATGGAAAAAGCGGAATCGATATTTCAGTTCGGAAAGACGGAGAAAAAGGATACTTTAGGATTGACGGCAAGGACGTTCTTTTTCTCCAGCAAAAAGAGCCGGCGCTCCTTCCGTGGAACGAGCTTGATGTTGACATTGTTGTCGAGTCAACGGGATTTTTTACCGAGTTTGGAAAAGCGAAAGCGCACCTCGACGCGGGCGCGAAGCGGGTGGTGATATCGGCTCCCGCAAAAGGCGGATCGGTTGACGGGATCGAGACGGCGACGGTGCTTGTCGGCGTCAACGAAGACGCGTTCAAGACTTGTCATATTTCGTCAAACGCGTCGTGCACCACCAACGCGTCAAGCCCTCTTATCCAGATTCTTCACGAAACAATCGGTGTGGAGAAGGCGCTCCTTGATACCATTCATGGTTATACGGCAACGCAGGCGATCGTCGATTCGCCGAGCGCGAAAGACTTTCGAAAAGGGCGCGCCGCGGCGCAAAACATCATTCCGTCAACGACCGGCGCCGCGATCGCCGTCACCAAAGCGATTCCCGAGCTCGAAGGGAAATTTGACGGCATAGCGATGCGCGTTCCCGTGATCACCGGCTCCATCGCTGACATCACGTTTGTTTCAAAACGAAACACCTCGGTCGAGGAGGTCAATGAGATTCTCCGAAACGCCACTGCTGACGATCGGTGGAAGAGCGTGTTTGCCGTCACCGACGAGCCGATCGTTTCTTCGGATATTATCGGTGATCCGCACGCGGCTATCGCTGATCTTTCTTTTACGCGCGTTGTCGGCGGCAATTTAGTGAAAGTGCTTTCGTGGTATGACAACGAGATGGGTTATACGCACGCCATGGTTGAGCACGTTATCAGGTTTGCGCGGTACATTTAACGGAATATTCGATATGAAGATCATTATTGGATCCGATCACGCAGGTTTTGTACTCAAGCGCTCGCTTATTGATTTTTTAAGGGTGCTTGAATACGAAGTGATCGACAAGGGACCGTTTACCTTTGATGACAAGGATGATTATCCTGATTATGTCTCACTTGTCGCGCACGAGGTTTCAAAGAAGCCCGATGAAACGCGTGGGATCGTCATTGGCGGATCAGGGCAGGGAGAAGCGATTGTTGCAAATCGTTTCAAGGATGTTCGCGCCGTCGTGTACTACGGCGGGCCGTTTCGTATCGTACGGCTTTCTCGCGAGCATAACAACGCGAACGTGATCTCGCTCGGCGCGCGTTTTGTGCCCGATATCATCGCAAAAGAAGCGGTGCGCATATGGATCGAGACGCCGTTCTCTGAGTCGCCGCGCCACGAGCGTCGGATCGGGAAAATACGCGCGCTCACCGCTAAATTATTGCGAAAAAAATAAATCCCACTATGGAGGTCATTCCCGCCATCATGCCACATAGCCGTTCGGAAATGGATGCGTACGCGGAGCGATTTATTGGGTTGGTTGCCGCCATGCAAATTGACGTGATGGACGGTGTTTTTGTGCCGGAAAAAACATGGCCGTACCGTGATAGCTTCAATGCGATACGAATCGAACCTTTGTCCCGCGCCTCGGAGATCGCTTATGAGATCGATCTTATGGTCGATCGCCCCGAAGACATACTTGGTTATTGGATACAAGCGGGAGCAAAGAGAGTGATTGTGCATATCGAATCGACCGATAGTTTTATCGAGATACTTGAGCACTTTGGTGATGTGGTGAATATTGGCGTGGCTATCAACATTGGAACTCCCGTCGAAACACTCTTTGAATATTTGGATAATGAATCTCTCGCGCGCAACGTTGCATTCGTTCAGTGCATGGGTATTGCTCGCATTGGATTTCAAGGTCAACCGTTCGACATGAATGTTATCAACACCCTCCGCGGTTTACGAAAGCGCTACCCAAAGCTTATAATGAGTGTTGACGGCGGTATCAACTTTGAAACCGCTGAACATGTCGTTCGCGCAGGCGCGAATCGGATCGTATCCGGTTCGGCGATACTCGGGAGCAAAGATGCCGCTCACGCGATTGAACGACTTAAAAGTATTTCTGCATAATCGGTGTTTTTATAGAATATTCCATGCCGCATCTCGATGATAAAAAAGTAGCATATCTGGAGCATAAAGCGAACGAAATACGCCAATCTATAATCGAGATGCTTCTTGCGGCAGGGTCGGGACACACCGCGGGGCCGCTTGGGATGGCGGATGTTTTTGCCGCTTTTTACTTTCACATACTCAACCACCGACCGAGTGAACCGTTCTGGGAGGGGCGTGATCGGCTGATTCTTTCCAACGGCCATATTTGTCCGGTGCTCTACGCGGCAATGGCGCACGCGGGATATTTTCCGGTCAAGGAACTCAAGACATTACGCAAATTCGGTTCGCGCTTGCAAGGGCATCCTCATCGTGAGTTTCTACCGGGGATCGAAACAAGCTCGGGACCTCTCGGGTCGGGGCTTTCACAGGCGATCGGTATGGCGCTTGCGGATCGGATGGATCACGGTACCGCATCAAACAAATTTTTCTACTGTTTTATGGGTGACGGCGAACTTGATTGCGGGCAGGTATGGGAGGCGTTCATGCTCGCCGGAAAAGAACGGTTGCATAACTTGATCGCGGTCATCGATCGCAACAACATACAGATTGACGGCTTCACGGAAGACATCATGCCGCTCGAACCGCTCAAAGAAAAATTCGAGAGTTTCAATTGGCATGTCATCGAGATCAACGGCCATTCCTTTGAAGAGATCAACGACGCGGTGGAGCAAGCAAAATCTGTTTTTTCCCTGCCGTCGGTGATCATCGCTCATACCATTCCCGGGAAAGGGGTTTTATTCGCGGAGCGAAGGTTCGAATGGCACGGCGCTCCGCCGGGTCAAGGGCCGGAAGATGTTGTTCCGAAAAAGGACCAAGGGAAAGAGGCGCTTGCGGAATTGCGAAGCCTCGGAGGGAAAATATCAGGCGAGCATGAATGAACAGTAATCACATGGACATGAAATTAAATCCAAAACTTTTTGATGAGGATATCGAGCAAATGCCCATTAGGCACGGATATGGTGAAGGTATTCTCATTGCCGGAAAGCGCGATAAGCGCGTGGTGGCGCTCTGCGCCGACCTTACCGATTCGACCAAGACAAATGTATTTGCAAATGTTTACCCCGACCGGTTCATCGAGATGGGTATCGGCGAGCAGTCAATGGCAAGCGTCGCCTCGGGGCTCGCGGCGATGGGAAAGATACCATTTCTTGCTTCGTACGCGATGTTTTCTCCCGGACGCAACTGGGAACAGATTCGTACGACCATATGCTACAACAACGCGAACGTGAAGATCGGAGGCGCGCATGCCGGTATTTCTGTCGGTCCGGATGGCGGAACTCATCAGGCGATAGAGGACATTGCTCTTATGCGTATCATTCCGCGAATGAACGTCATTGTTCCGTGCGACGCGATCGAGGCGCGAAAAGCGACCATCGCGGCGGCGGAAATAATCGGCCCCGTGTATATTCGTCTCGCGCGCGAAGCGACTCCGGTCATCACGACCGAAGAAACTCCGTTTGCGATCGGCGAAGCGAGAGTGGTATTTCGTCCGGACGGGGATGCCGATATCGGAATTATCGCCATCGGGTCCCTTGTTTATGACGCAATCATGGCGGCAAAGCGGGTTGAGGCCGACGGGATCAAGGCGCGTGTTCTGAACCTTTCGACAATCAAACCGATCGATACCGACGCGATCATCGAGCTTGCCCGCGATACAAAACGGATTATTACAGTGGAAGAACATCAGATAAAAGGAGGAATGGGATCGGCGGTCGCGGAAGTACTCTCTGAGTATTGTCCGGTAAAGATCAAATATATCGGTATTCGAGATGCCTTTGGGCAATCGGGTACTCCCGAAGAACTCTTAAGCCACTACGGTCTTGATCGTGAATCTATTGTCGAAGCCGTTCGTTCCCTTATCGCAACATAATTTATTTTTTATGAACAACGACTCGATGCGGCACCGTACGAAGATATCGCTTTCGCTTTTTTTTGTCATACTGGCGATCGTTTTTGGGAATATCGCTTTCGCTCAGTTTATCAGCTCGGGAGAAGTCTCGAGCACGGCGGTCGATTCGTCGACTGCTGTTGCGCCGCCGATCGATACGAGTGTTTCCGGCACGGGGATGGATAGCGTCGGGACGCTCTACGATACGGGAGGTTTGAATATTGACGCGGCTTATTCCGCGACCGCAACCGTTCAGGCGATCGACGCAAGCTTTGGCGCTAACACTGTTGAGAGCACAAGCGTTAAATCAGCAACCGATACTTCAAACCAGACGACCGCGCGTGTTTCACCAGGATCTCTTTTGTTGCCGAAAATTACCGGCATTGAACCCGTATTCACCGAGCCGGTCTCAGGCGATGTGGTCGTGGTCATTTCCACGGAAAATGTCGAAGCAGTCAATCTCCACGTACTTCGCGATAGTGCCGGAATCCCGCTCTATCTTGGGCGAGCCGAATCAAACGTCGATCATTCGCGGTGGAAATACGCAATACGCACAAAAAGTCTTCCGAACGGTCGTTATTCGCTTACTGTCGCGGGGAAGGGCATTGATGGAAGCGTGGTGCGGCGCAGTGTTTTGATAGGTATTTATAATCCACCAAACCCAACTGTTGCGCCTGAGCAAAAAGCATCGCTTTTGCAGGAGACCCAGAAGATCGCGCCGAGCATCCAGGCGGTCAACGAAGAGACTCAAGTCAAGGAAGTCACGGTGAAGCAAGATATCATCAGTGCTGTCGATCAGTACGCCCAAACTTTGCAAAAAAACAGCGTGTTGGAACACACGATAGATCAACAGGCGGCAAAGAACGCTTTGCAACAAGAAAAACAAGGGCTTACGGAAATGGTAAGAAAAGAATCTCAAGCGATAAACGAAAGCGTGCGTCTCAATGATCGGACGCGGCTTGAAGCGGCAAAAGAGCGTATCCTGCGGAATATCGATCTCTCTCTTGAACGGATCAGAGCGACAAACGACGCGTCAACGACTGATCCGCGTTTGGTCAAACGCCTCGGGGAAGTTAGGCGAGCGACGCGGGAGAGGATCGAGAATTTGGAGATGGTTATTCGCGAAAAGGAAAAGAAGATATCCGAGAGGGTCGGAAGCGACGCGTCGAAGGATTTTGATCAAGACGGCATTCCCGACTACGATGAAGTGAATATCTATAATACTGATCCGACATCTCCCGACTCTGACAATGACGGCTACACGGATGGGGCGGAAATCCTTGGCGGTTTTGATCCACTGAGCCAGACTGTCGAATCAAGCCTTGTTTACGAGGATCCGAAAGAAAATGGTGCGATCAGGCGCGATATGTTTGCCGTCAAAGATGTTGCGATCAAACGGTTGGCTGCGCCGGAGGGCGGTGCCGAAGGATCGGCATCAAACCTTGTTTTTTCGGGGAATGGTTTGCCGAATAGCTTTATCACGCTCTATATTTACAGTACACCGGTTATCGTTGTTGTTAAAACTGACAGCGACGGAAATTGGAGCTACATTCTTGACCGTGAACTTTCCGATGGCAGTCATGAAGTCTATGCCGCGATTACCGACAATACGGGTAGCATTCTTGCAAAAAGCGACGCACTGCCGTTCGTGAAGCAAGTGGAAGCAGTTACACTCGGAAGTGAGACGATTCCGGTGAGCGGGGAGGGTGAAGAAGGATTTTTCAACCAGGGTCGTCTCTATATAATGGCTTTTGTCGGAGCGTTCGTTCTGGGGATTGCGCTTATTGGCATCGGCATCATCATGGGGCGCCAGAAACCGAGAGTTTCTTAACATATGTTTGAATTTTTCAAAAAAAGTGCGGTGCGCGGCTTTGGTGTGATCAAGAACAATCCGCAGATCCTCTATACCATTTTTCTTCTTATCGCGATACCGTTTGCGTTCTTGATCAGCGGGCAAGAATTTCTTAATACCGCGAGAGAAAATCAAGAGCGGATTGAACAGGAACGTATCGGTCTTATGTATGATGTCTTTGTTCGTTACGCGGACGAGAAGATCGCGTCCAGTGATATGGCATCCGTGCAGGATATGATCGAGTATCTCGCCGGTGAAAATCCATCAATTGAAGCATTTAAGGTCGTTTCATACGCGAATAGCGCGTTTATGGTCATCGCATCGCTTGACCGACAAGAGATTGGATCTATTGATAAAGCAAACGCAGGTCGTTACCAGAGCGCCATGCTCGGTTCATTCTTTGCTTTTCAGGAATATATTAGCGGGGAACGATACTGGCGGGTGGTTAAACCGATCACGGACAGAGCCGGAAATATCACCGCTGTTGCTTTTAGCGATATCTCGATGGCGCATATTGACGACCGTGCGGCGCAAAATATCACGCACGCCTATTTTGTGATGGCGGGGATTATTTTCATCATTTTCCTTCTTTTGCTTCGTCACGCGCGTATTATTGACTATGCCACGCTCTATCGTAAGCTCGAGGAGATTGATAAAATGAAAGACGATTTCGTTTCCATCGCGGCGCATGAATTGCGGACGCCGCTTACCGTTATCAAGGGATACCTTGATTTGCTATCGAAGGATCGCATGAGTGATGACGACAAAACGAGTATGGAGCGCATCAACATCTCGGTCGAGCAGTTGAACGCTCTCGTGGGCGATATTCTTGATGTCGCGCGCATGCAACAAGGCAAAATGCAGTTTGATATGAAGCGGGTTGATGTAGCGGAGATCGCGCGCGGCGTGGCGGGATCATTTGCGCCTATTAGCAAAGCAAAGCACATTGTCGTAAACACCGATGCGCCTGAGCGGGCTTTCGTGTTTGTCGATGAACAACGTTTGAAGCAGATATTCGTCAACCTGATCGGGAACGCGGTCAAATATACGCCTGATGAAAGGCGGGTTGATGTCTCGGTCAGAAACGAGAACGGGAATGTATCGTTGCGCGTTAGCGATACGGGAATCGGTATTTCAGCAGAAGATCAGCGGCATCTTTTCGGAAAATTCTTTCGTGTGCGCACAAAAGAGACCGAGGATATACGCGGTACCGGACTTGGTCTTTGGATAACCGCGCAAATAGTCGCTGAGATGGGCGGGCGCATAGCGGTTGAATCAATCAAAGGAAAAGGGACTGACTTTATCGTTTCGTTTCCTTCGGCGGAAGAATCGAAAAGTTAGGATAATCTCGACATCATATTTTCTATAAAGGTCGGACCTTTATAGACTTTTACTTGATTAACTGGTTATACTTTTCTCGGTTGGTAATCCTGTGGTCGATTGGCGAGGTACTCCTCCAATTTTTCTCGAGTGAGCAGGCCTTCTTGCGCGCCGACATGCTGAACGACCGACATCGAATTGATAGGTCCCCAAGAGAGTGCTTCGTCAACGCTCTTGCCGAGCGCGAGCGCGACAGTGAATGTCGAAGAGAACGAGTCCCCCGCGCCGGTCCGCTCAAGCGGCGGGGCGGGATCGGGATAAGGTGGCATGAACCACACATCGGTTCCGTCAAAGGCAAACGCTCCGCGTGGCCCATCCGTGATAACCGATATTTTTGGTCCGAGCCCGCTCATTTTTCGAGCAAGCGTCGGGATATCGCTTTCTTCTTTGTTCCCGAGAATAATTTGCGCTTCCTCTTTGTTGCAGAAAAATACTTCTGTTCGCGCGTAGAGATCTTTTAGCTTCTCATAGCCCAATTTGATCTGGAACGTACCCGGCTGGAACGCGAGTTTTACCCGCGGATTTTTATTAAGATAATCGGCTATCGCGTGATGATATGGTATCGAGTTTTCGCCGACGGAGCTGAAATATATCCATTTCGGATTTCCCATATCGGGAAGCGCGTATTCATATTCCTCGTGCTTTATAAGAATCGTTCGTTCCGCACGGTACCAGAGGACAAAATGGTAGTTGCTTTTTTTGTCCTTATGAACCCGCACGAAACTGGTGTCAACTCCGTTTCCTTTGAGTGTTTCGATATCTTGTCTTCCAAACTCATCGTCCCCCAGATCCGCCACAAGCGCGGACGAAAGCCCGAGCCGCGCCGCGCTTACCGCCGCGTTCGGGCTGTTGCCGACCGCCGGCGCGATGGTGAGCGACTCGTACGGTATTTTCGAACCGTTCGTAAGGCATATTTTTTCCTCATCGTCTTTTTTATCATAATAGACGCTTGCTTGTTTGATGCGAATGAACGCGTCGGTCGTAATGTCGCCGATGGCGATAAAATCAAAATTGTTTTCCATGGGTAAAAACTATTCCGGATAATGGGTCTAGTATAGCATACTCTTTGAGGCATTTCTGGCATCAATGTTCGAGCGGTTATCCACATCAGCGCTATCGTTTTTCATTGTA
>PFQT01000012.1:6060-16791 GCA_002788135.1 Candidatus Yonathbacteria bacterium CG_4_8_14_3_um_filter_46_25 | reverse complement strand
GATGTAACTATACTATCCTAGTCAAAGTTATAATATAATAATATATTCAGTTTACATCTTTGCGATATTGGTTGCAAGGGCTTGTACGGTTAACCTTATGAGGTGGCACGGTTTCGCGCTTCATCTACCATACGAAACGATTTTGTTTGTATCAGAAACGAGATGTAAATCAGCACAGAGCGTCGCGCGCGCATCCGTGAAGGTTCTTCTGTCCGATTCCAATCATCCCCCGATCAAACAGGGAACAAATCTCTTCCGTAAGATCGGTCCTCGCGAAGCGCGGAGGTCACCCCATAAGGTTAACTGTACACAGTGTTGCATAATCAAAAATAACTGCTATAATGCACACGCATGGAACTTCTGTCAGGAATACTGCCCTGGATGCAGATCGTATTAGCGATCATCCTCGTGGCAACGATAATGTTGCAACAAAACGCCGCGGGAACCGGCGGCGCTTTCGGAAGCAGTGATGGAAACATCATCAACTACACGAGAAGAGGATTTGAACGAACATTGTTTCAGTGCACAATAGTTTTCGGCATACTCTTTGTTTTGTCCATATTCATCCAGATATTCCTCTGAATTACGAACTTCTGATCCAAAATTATTGACGCAAACGTTTACGCAAGCATCCTTTTACGCCTCATGATGGATATTTTTTCTGTCCTGCTTGCCGTTTGAGATCACAACTACGACCATAATGTCATCTGATCAAAAACCCCATAAGGTATTCGCATTGCCCTTTGAGGAAAAAGCGGCGACTATTGTGCGGCGCTTTACTCCCGGAGAGCAAGTGATCTTCACCGTCTTCTTTGCAATCCTCGCGATAAGTGTATTCGGATTGCTCTGGAGCGTTAACGCCCGGCTTTCGGTTGAAGTACCGACACAAGGAGGGTCGTACGCGGAGGGAGTCATCGGCGCGCCGCATCTCATCAATCCCATTTTTGCGGTATCTGATTCTGACAAAGATCTCTCCGCGCTTATTTATTCCGGACTCCTGCGGGCAAAAAGCGGAGGCGGATTTGAGAATGACCTTGCGGAAGGATATACGGTTTCCGACGACGAACTTATCTATACATTCAAACTCAAAGATGATCTTTACTGGCATGACGGCATGCCGATCAGCGCCGATGATGTGGTGTTCACCGTGAATATCGCAAAAAGCGACCACCAGAACAACATACTGAAGAATCCCAAAAGCGCCGAGTGGGAAGGAATCACGATCGAAAAGACGACCGACCGCGAGGTACGATTCACCTTATCGCATCCTTATGCCAAGTTTCTTGTAAACGCAACACTGGGGATCCTTCCCAAACATATCTGGGGAAATATCGATCCGACCCAATTCGCGTTCAGTATATATAACGCGCAGCCAATCGGTTCGGGACCGTACAAGATCAAGTCGGTTAAACACGGAAAGAAAGGCAGTGAAGACATTGTCGAGTATTATGATCTCTCGCCATTCAAAAAATTCGCCCTCGGAGAACCGTTCATCAAAGATGTTCGCATACATTTCTACCCGAATGCTGAACAACTGTTATATGGATTCACTCATGGAAAGATCGGCGGCATGACAACGGCGTCTTCGGAACTTGCTGCTGAAACTGCCACCCGGGAAGATGGTATTCATGCCGTGAGAACATCCGCTCTTCCGATCACGTTTGGTGTTTTCTTCAATCAAAACCAGTCGAGCGTGCTTGCCGACAAAAACGTGCGCAAGGCTCTCAATGTGTCCATTGACCGCGAGACAGTCATCAAGAACGTGCTCAACGGATACGCAACGGCGATCGATTCTCCCGTTCCACCAGGAGCGACCGGCTATCGCGACATGGCGCCCTCAACGCTCTCAATGGAAGAAAAAATCGAGAAAGCAAAGACCATTCTCGAAGATGCCGGATGGGTATATAACGAGACATCGGGAATACGGGAAAAGAAAGTAAAAGGAGACGTACAGACGCTTACCTTCTCCATATCAACATCAAATGTTCCACAACTTGAAAATACAGCCGATATTCTCAAGACAACGTGGGGAAAGCTTGGCGCGAGCGTCGAGATAAAGATTTTCGAGATAGGCGACCTGAAAGAGAACGTTATCCGCCCGAGAAAATACGACTCACTTCTTTTTGGCAACTTCATCGAACAAAGTTCCGACTTATTCTCGTTCTGGCACTCTTCGAAACGGCTTGACCCGGGACAAAATATCGCGCTCTACACGAATATCACGGTCGATAAATTACTTGAAGGGACACGCAGTATCGCGAACAGAGACGAACAAATAGAAAAATACGAGGCATTCGAAGATGAGATCCGAAAAGACATTCCCGCAGTGTTCATTTACTCTCCCGATTTCATGTATCTCGTACCGAAAAAAATACAAGGAATGACACTCGAGCAGATAACGGTTCCATCGGAACGGTTCCTGGATATCTACCAATGGTATATCGAAACCAACAAAATATGGAAAATATTTTCTCCATCAGAAACTTATTAAAAAAATAAAATAACAATTCAACGAACATGAAAGAAAGAAGTAAGAAAGGCACAGAACAGACGGCGCCACAACAACAATCGCGAACAACCAATACAAATAAATTCCCGCGCAAAGAGGCCGCTGTCCGAACACACGAAAACGGCGAAAGTGCGCATCGGCAACATAAAAGACCCGATACGCAAAAGCGCGCCATAAGAAAACCGACGCGACGACGTGAAGAGCCTCCTCCAGAGCGTGAACGGCCGTCAAAAAAAGAGACACTCGTGCATATTCCATCGGCTGGTGACAATATACGCATAATACCGCTCGGCGGAGTCGAGGAAGTTGGAAAGAATATGCTCCTGATAGAATACGGGAACGATATCATCGTCATGGATGCAGGGTTCCAGTTTGTCGGCGAAGAAGAAGCTCCGGGAATCGATTATGTTCTCCCCAACACGAAATATCTGGAAGAAAGAAAGGAGAGGGTTAAGGCGCTCATCATCACGCATGGACACCTCGACCATATCGGCGGGATCCCCTATGTCATGAAGAAGATCGGCAATCCACCGATATATACGCGCGAACTGACAACTATTATGATCAAAAAGCGGCAAGAGGAATATCCGCATCTCCCTCCGCTTGATATACGAGTCGTGGAGCCAGGGAACCGGATAAAATTCAAAGATATCGCGGTAAACTTCTTCCCAGTGACCCACTCCATACCGGACTCAATGGGCGTGTCGGTCGAAACACCGCATGGAAACGTCGTCATTACCGGCGACCTTAAACTTGATCACGAAGATGGAGTCGCTTCGGAGCACGAACAAAAGACATGGGGAGAACTTGGCAAACAAAAAAATCTTTTGTTTATCGCCGATTCGACCAACGCGGAACAACCGGGATTTTCTATCACCGAAAAAAGGATACATGCCAACATAGAAAAGATTATCAAAGATGCCCAGGGACGACTTATCATCGGAACATTTGCTTCGCAATTTGAACGCATGATCAAGATCATCGGCATGTGCGAGAAGTATGGAAAGAAAGTCATACCCGAAGGAAGGAGCATCAAAACCAATATCGAAGTGGCGCAAAAAGCCGGGCTTTTGAAAGTCAAGCCGGATACGATGATTCCGGTGACGGAGATCGATAACTACCCGCCTGACCGGATCGTCGTGATCGCTACCGGCGCTCAAGGAGAAGAGTTCGCCGCTCTCATGAGAATATCGACCGGCAAACACAAATTCATTAAGCTCAACGCGCGGGATACGGTGATCCTCTCTTCTTCGATCATCCCGGGAAACGAAATAAGCGTCCAGAAACTCAAAGATAACCTTTATCGGCACGGCGCGAAGATCATACACTACAGGACATCGGAAGTGCACTCTACGGGACACGGCAATCAAGAAGAGCTCGCGTGGTTCAACAAGCAAGTTGGCGCGAAATTCTTCATGCCGGCGTACGGATACCATTCAATGTTGCGCGTCCACGCGGAAGTTGCCGAACGTTCCGGCATACCGAGAGAGAACATAATCATTCCCGATAACGGCATGATTATTGAGCTTACTGACAAGGGCGAAAAAATGATCATTCTCAAAGAGAAGGCCCCGTCGAATATAATCATGGTTGACGGTTTCTCTGTCGGAGATGTTCAAGAAGTAGTCATCAGGGACCGACAAATGCTGGCGCAGGATGGCATATTCGTCGTCATCGCGATCGTGGACACCAGAACTGGCAAGGTGCGAAAATCGCCCGACATCATATCGCGCGGCTTTGTGTATCTCAGAGAATCTCAGGATCTCTTGCGGCAAGCGCGTTATATCACCAAAAAAACAATAGAAGACATAACCGCGGGTATGAACCCGATAGAGTTTGATTTCATTAAAGGGCAAATATCAGATAGTTTGAGCAATTTCCTCCTCCAACAAACGGCCAAACGCCCCATCGTGCTCCCTGTCTTAATTGGAGTATAGATAAACACGTTACTTGTCGTGCTTATGCTATAATAGGGTACAATACATGACTGACATTGCGAAAAAGAACGGCAGAACATTCCGCGCTATTTACTCACTCGCCTTTTTTCTTGCGCTCACGATCTCGTTCCCGGCGTATATCAACTCAACTTTCCTTGAGCAATATATTTCCGAAAGCATGGTCGGCATTCTGTATACGATCGGTTCGATATTGACCTTGGTCGTGCTCATCAATATGCCGCGAATCGTGCGCCGATTCCATAATTATCATGTAACTATAGCACTCGGGATACTCCAGATATTGTTCCTCTTTACGCTTGCTTTCTCAAAAAACATTTACCTTCTTGTTATCGCGTTTTCCTGCTATCTTGCCGTCATGTCGGCATTGTGGTTCACCATTGATCTCTTTTTGGAAAATTATTCACAAAATAAATCGACGGGAGAAATCCGCGGAGCGTATTTGACTATCACCAATATTGCGTGGATTGTTTCCCCTCTGGCGGTCGGAACAATCCTCTCGGACAGCAACTACTGGCGTATTTACACGATCGCGGCTCTCTGTATTATCCCGGTAATGTTTCTGGCATATTTTCGTCTTAGGTCGTTTCGTGATCCGAACTATGAAACGATTCCATTCTTCAGCGCCATCAAACAATCATGGAAAAATAAAAATATTTTCAAAATTTTTTCCATTGAATTCCTTCTGCGGTTCTTCTATTCATGGATGGTAATCTATATGCCTCTCTATCTTCACAACCACGTGGGGTTCGAATGGCAAGAGATCGGTGCTATCTTTACCATTATGTTGCTCCCGTTTATCCTTTTTGAAACACCAGTCGGTACGCTCGCCGACAAGAAATGGGGAGAGAAAGAATTTCTTTCCATCGGCATTGCCATCATTTCAATCTCAACGGTGGCCATATACTTCATCGACTCAACAAACTTCCTCGTATGGACCGCGCTTCTTTTTGTGACAAGAATCGGCGCAAGTATAATAGAGATCATGGACGAGAGTTATTTTTTCAAACAAATAGACGGCACGGATGCTTCGCTCTTGGAGGTCTTCCGCAATACACATTCGCTTGCCTACATTATTTCGCCGATAGTGGCGATGATAGTGCTGTCGCTCTTTGGCAATGATTATCGGTATCTCTTCTTGGCGCTTGGGCTTATCATGGCAACCGGCCTCTTCCAAAGCCTGACGCTTAAAGATACCAAATAACCTATCCCTTATGAAAAAAAAAGCGCTCAATCTTCCTGAAGCAAAACTCCCTCATGTTCATCTTACCAAAGAACATATCGAGCAAGAATCGAAAAAACGAATTTCGAGAATAAACAAAGAATTTGCCAAAGGTTTTTCATTCATCAAGGATTATCCGAAGTCGGTAACATTTTTCGGCTCGGCGCGATTCAAAGAAACCAATCCTCACTATAGAAAAGCGCGCAGTATCGCGGTGCGGCTCTCATCGCTCGGATACACCATTGTGACCGGCGGCGGTCCGGGAATCATGGAGGCGGCAAATCGAGGCGCATATGATACGGGAGGACATTCGCTCGGACTCAACATCAAACTCCCCCAAGAGCAGGTAACGAACCCGTACGTCACCAAGTCAACCGAGTTTCATTATTTCTTCAGTAGAAAGGTCGCGCTCTCATTCTCCGCCGAGGCGTACCTCTACTTTCCGGGAGGGTTCGGAACACTCGACGAATTCTTCGAGATACTCACTCTCGTGCAAACGCACAGGATCGCACCGGTCCCGATTATTCTCGTCGGAGCCGACTATTGGAAGCCGCTTGATGACTTCATCAAAAAGCAGATGGCGGAAAAACACCGATCTGTCGACAGAAGCGATATGAAACTCTACACGATCACCGATGACGAAGACGAGGTTGTTCGCATCGTGGAAAACGCTCCACTACGAGACGAGTGACAAAAAAGCGCACAAATATTCTTTCGCTTTTTTGCCGCTTATCGAAGTGAACGAGAACTAAAGCGGCAAGACCAAACCTTCTTCCGTATCCCAAAAAATCGCGACAGCAACCGCGGATAGAGAAAGCCCGAAGAGCGTCCAATATTCCCGCTTCGAAAGCACTTCTTGTTTCCGGATCTTTTTTCGGATGATGATAGAGAGAATTATGACGGCAATAAGGAACTTCACTCCGATTTTCGCATGGCTAATCTCCTGCATTTGTATTTTAAGCCCTGCGAGAACGAGTCCGGTAACCGCAAGAAGAAGCGTGCCGTGTACCATCCCCGCTTGCATTATTTTTTCTTTCTGCTTGAATTACCCCAAGAGGCCGCCAACAAGACCCGCCACACCCAGAATGTGAAAAAAGAAAACGAGATGTTCAAAAAATTCAATCATACTGTTTTTACGCTTATACGTGCATAATGATCCTTTCCCTTTTATAGTACCACGACGAAGCACGCGGGACAACACTCACGCCAAATGATCTCACGAAAAATCTAACTATAAACAGACGCTTAAAGATTTAACGGACAGACGAAACGGAGTCAGATATGATATGCTTGAACTATTGAACTATATGAAGAAAGTTGCCATATTCGATGTTGACGGCACGGTCTTTCGTTCAAGCCTGCTTGTTGAGCTGGTCAACGCGCTCATCAAATCCGAACTGTTCCCAAAAAGCGCCCCGGAGGGATATGTGAAGCAATACACTCGCTGGCTCGACAGAAAAGGTGGTTACGACGAATACATCGCCGGTGTCGTTGACGTGTTCCTCAAACACATAAAAGGGATTCCATACGGAGAATTCAATGACGTGGTAAAAACGGTCGTTGAAGAGAAGAAAGATCGCATATATATATTCACGCGAGATCTAATCCGCGATCTTAAAAAAGACGACTATTTCTTGTTGGCGATATCACAATCGCCGAAAGGGATTCTCGACGAATTTTGCAAACGGCTGGGCTTTGACAAAATATATGGCAGATTTTATGAGCTCGGTCCGCAGAACCAATTCACCGGAAACGTCATTGATCTACACCTTATCGCAAATAAAGGAAGTATCGTCAAACGCGCCGTTCTAAAAGAACGCCTCACTCTCAAGGGTTCAATCGGTGTCGGCGACACAAAAGATGATATCCCATTTCTTGAACTTGTCGAACGACCGATCTGTTTCAACCCAAACAGCGAACTCTATCGGTATGCAAAGATCAATAAATGGGAGGTTGTCGTCGAGCGAAAGGATGTGGTATATCATTTATAAAAACTAGCGGGGATGATTAACACCCCGCTAGTCGAAACAACCTACATTTTATTCATTATCTTCGCGAGAAGAAGCGTCTTGCCCATCGCGAAGAGACTGATGAGATTTCTAACACCCTCATCGGTCAACGCTATCCCGTAGATCAAGGGAATCACCATCTGGAAAACGATGTCGCCCTCATTGTCGATAAAGGCGTTGGCGAATCCTGGCGTATCCCGATTCCACTTGTTGACCTCTTTGTTGAAGTCATTCCCAAAACTGGGAATGACTGTCATTAGATAAAGTGCTTTTTCGCTGGCACCGAGAGAGTATGTCCATCCCTCGGCTTTGAAAAAGACATTTTTCTCCGTCGTCTTCACGATGGGATAACCGTCGTGGGCGAGAATCAGCTTCAGCCGATTCATTGAAAACAACTCACGCGGCGCATCCTTTTTCGGAGAATCCGCAAACGAGACGGGAACGACCATCGTGATGATCGTTCCGACCACAAGAAAAGAAACGAATGACTTTGCGATACAGCGAACGACCAACATGGCGCTTCCTCCTACAGCGAGTTAGACGACACTGAGTATCTGGAAGAAACAGTACTAGTAGAAGCGATATACGTCAATAGCCAGCACCGACCCTGTTTCTTATATCCCGATTATCGGAACAACGATCCCGACGAGATAGCCGACGAGAAGAGCGATGCCCCCGAAAGCCAGCGTGCGCGCACCAGCGGTGATCCAACGTTGTTTTGTGAACCGCGCGATGCCGATTCCGAGCGCGAACAATCCGCACAGCGTCACTATTGTCGAAACGATCGTTGCCACTGAAAGCGGCAGAAAAAAATACGAAGTGAGCGGTGTCATGCCGCCAACGATATACGAAAAGAACATGAAAATGCCGTTTTTGATGGGGTGTTCCATCGCTTCAGGAGATATGTTGAGTTCGCGATACGCCATCTCCTTGAGCATAAGGTGTTTGTCTTTCGAGGCAACGCGCGTCATATTTTCCGCAAGGTCTTTTGGCCATCCATCGGCAATATAAAGTTCCAGTAGTTCAAGCCTCTCTTCACGCGGATAGTCTCTGATTTCTTCACGTTCTTCATGTAATATGCGTTCAACCATTTTTCGCTCCGAGAGTGTCGAGATGTACGAGCCAACCGCCATGGAAACGGACTCCACCGCGATGATCGCTACTCCCGAGAGTACCACAATAAAATGATCATGGCTCCCGACGGCGATGCCAGTGACCGCGCCAAGTGTTGACACCATCCCATCCTGCATGCCAAAGACGATCTCGCGGATATTGTTCGCGATACCGCTGTTGTTGTGATGTATGTACGACGGATTGTATTTATGCGGGTGAAAGCGCATGGAATTGCATTATTGGCGACGTACGCCCTTTTTTCGATAGATCACATACGAATAGACGATGGCGTAGAAGACCGCGCAGATCGCAGGAACAATGACAAAAAAATGCCCCACTCCCCAAAGAAAAGCCCCACGAGAGAAAGGACACCGATGATCTTGAAAAGTCGCGCCGCTATCCTGTTCGTCTTTTTCCACACGTCTTTATCGCTAAGCGTCCACGGTGTTCTGATCCCAACAAACCAGTTCTGTTCAACGTGATCAAGAAGAATACCGATGAAAAAGAAAAGCGCGGCCATTGGCAGAATCATTACAATATTGATGCTGAAACGAACACCGAGATTCCATAGGATCATGAGTGCGTGAATATAAAAAAGAAACGCTGAAATGACGACAACAAGTCCATCGTAGTATTTTCTGAATTTTGCATAATTCCTCGCCAGCGGATCAATTTTAGGGAGAAACTGAAACAGAAGAAAGAGCGCCGCGATAATCGTCGGTATCATGAACGCGCCAAAGTCTTTCCCACTGAAGCCGTCCGGCTCCCCGCCCGCATTCCAGTGCGAAACCATTTTTTCAGGAAGTGTTGGGTAGAAATATACACTTATCCCGAACGAAACAAGAATGAGAAACAAGACAACAAACGTGCTTTTTTTAGACCATATCATTGCGGTTTTATTATACCATGCAAAGCCGAATCACGTCCCCAGAATAATTTCACGCATCTCTTCAAAATCGTTCTTAGCATCATGAACCACCGCATCCCTGATTTCAAGCGGGTATACGACAAGTACTCCAAGCCGCTCAAGAGGGATCCATTCCGGATTATAATACTGCCCGCCGTCTTTCATGCGGGCACTCTCCGGAGAATCGGACGAAAGTTTCGGTTCACCTCCTTGATAGTCACATACATGGAAAAACTCTTCGCGTTCGGGGCTGGTAGCGTGATACGCAAGCTTCCGACATGATACCGCGAGATCGGTTTCCTCCTTCACTTCGCGAACCGCCGCTTCTGATATGTCTTCACCTACCTCAACGCCACCGCCAGGGAACACATAATATTCGTCACCGTAATTAACACGGTGTATGAGAAGAATCGTATCGTCTTTTATGATGATCCCCGCCGATCGTTTTTGTTCCATAAAAACAGTATACGCCATGGCACGCCAAAAACAAAAGTCGGCACTCGCAAAAGCGAATGCCGACCTGTTTGATCGTTTAAGCGCGTCCATCGAATACTGCAATCGTTTCCGATGGACGAAAATGGCCATCCCCAACGTTGATAGCGACCTGCCGGAGAAATCCTCTATGGGCACCGACATTCATCGCTTGCTTCATGGGAACGACATAGACTAGATCGTCGTCAATTCCATCACCGTCGTAGTCGGTAAATCGCCACTCGATAGGCCGCGATTCGAAATAAAAAACCGCTTCTCTGGTGCGAATGTCCGTTAGGGCATACTCGGCGACCACCTGCCCCAAAACAGAGAGCTCGACTCTTTGGACGCAAAAACCAATCCCTGTGTCTGCAGCGAAAGAACGCAGTGGACGTCTCTCGTGAGAGAACGAAAACACGAGGGCGAGCAACACAACGAGAAGCAAAAGGCGCCTTTTCATAATGAACCCTCCAGTGGGATACCGAGCTTTTTCAGTACAACATCTATTTTTTAAAGTACCACTACCAAATGGTAGTGTCAACGGT
>PFQT01000012.1:3404-6046 GCA_002788135.1 Candidatus Yonathbacteria bacterium CG_4_8_14_3_um_filter_46_25 | reverse complement strand
CTTTTTCCAACAAAATCCCGATGTGGAATGAATCGTTCCGCCACTGCCTCGCTTCACTCGGCAACACCAAAGAAAAATGTTCCTTGCTTCTCTCTCGTGGTGGTGAAATTTTTTTTGAAAAAGGAAAGGATATTTTTCTTTGGTGTTCTGCCCTCAAGGTCTCGGGCAGGTGGCGGGGCGACAATTCTATTCGTGCGGGCTTCGGCTTTCTTTTTTGGCGAAATTCTGGCGGGCTAATTTCAATAAGCATTACCAAATTGGTAATAACTATATTGACCGATATTTTTAACAAAATCAATTCTGCCACGAACGCAGCCGTCGGCTGCGGGCAGAAAAGCAAATTGCTTAATGTCGGCACTGGGAGTATTTATCGGCTGGTCGGCTAAAATTTTTACAAGCAATTTTACAAATTCAAGCCAATTACTTTTTTCTGTTAGAGAAATTGGCAATTCATATTCTTGTAAAAATTTTAGAATCTCCGCTTGTAAATCTTCCATGTACATAAAACCGATGACTTTCGTTTTTCCTCCCATGCCGACAAGAGCAGGATTAGCAATTTGCTTTTCAATATCCTCGTAAATATCCTTCATTACTGCTTCCATTTCTTTCGTTGAATCTTTATCGGTGTGAACAGACCAATTGCAGTAAAATCGTAGTATCGGATATTTACGATTATTTTCTCGGTCAAGCACTTTTCTTATTTCAACTAGCGTATAAAGAACATGGCACTCCTCCGTAAATGGAGAGTGCTTGTCTAAAAATATATTTAGTTTGTCTACGATTTCTATTCGTCCCATTACTGTTGAGATTTACGATAAGATTGCTCAATCAAACTCATCGCATAAGGAATCTCATCGGCTTTCCGAACGATAATTTCATAATCACCATTTCCCCAATGTCCTTTCGGTGGTTTTGTAAAATCCGTAGCAATGCTTTTCGGGTCATTCAATCCACCACTCCTTAAGTTTAAGGTTATGCGGATTTCTTTCTGATAGAAAATTAAGTCAGCAAAATTAGTTCCTGCTTTATACGCAACATATTGCTTTTTTGGCACTTCTTTCACATCAGCACCAAGCGAAAGAAGTTTTTCTCGCAATTCCTCAAAAACTATTTTCACTTCTGGATTTACTTTTTCAACATGATCTTCAAGGGTATAAACCTTAACTTCTTTCGCTACACCTTCAACAGTTTTGTTTTTGGTAATAGTTTTTATTGATTCCTTTGCTTCTGGAGAAAGGAGCTGGTTATAGAGAATTGTTGAGTTGTCATAAATTTTCACTTCCCAAAGCTCAATCGGCAAATCCCGAAAATTTATAGCATTTTGCTGATAGGTTGTGAAAGATTGAGCCAAAAACAAAACTCTTGATTGTGACCAATCAATATCGTCTCGCTTTAGATTTTCCTTGGTTTTTTCATTGTATTCAAGGATAAAGTCGGCTTTATTATTTAACATAAGAGCGAGATACGCGTAGCCTTGATCAATGACACTAAAACTTCTATCACGCTTATACTCAACAATTACAAAGGCATTAGCTTCTTTATCAAAAGCCAATGTATCTATGCGGAAATTTTGGAGAGAAAATTCTGTACTTACAAAGTGAAGACCAAAAACTGTTTCCAAATTCTCTTCGGTCAGCTTTTGAATGTCCTTTTCTAAGTCAATTGCTTTCTCTCTAATCGGTAATAGTTTTTGGTTTTGGATGTTGAAAATTGCCATAAATTATTTTCCTATCAACTGACAATTCCCATCGCGATATTTATTTTCGGCAATAGATTTTTGTAAATCGTCGGAATTAAGTTTGCTTCGGTCGTAATTGGTATAAAACACTTCCTCTAATGCTTCATCTTGGACATTTGTAGAAATTACGCCAAGAATAAAATCATCATTTGGTCCCGCCAGCGACATACTGATACCGATTGGAACCTCTTGCCGAAAATCCTCGTCGGTGATTTTTCCCGCTCGCGCCGAACCAAGAAATTTCTTTCCTTGCTCATACCCAAAAAGGAACAATCTTTCGGCTTCTTTTTGATCTCCAAAATGAGAAGCCCAAGTGGAGCACGAAAAGGCACTCCAAAGTTCGCGCCCCATTACAGCATATTCTTTCGAGCTTTGATTATAGGAACTATTTTCCTGTTTCGTGCTAGTCGTTTCCGGTGCTGCCTTGGAATTAGTAAAATAATAAACAGCTCCACCAGCTACAATGGCTGTGATTAGAATAGCAACTCCTATTTTTGATTGTTCTTTTTCCATATTTTTGTAAAAATTATTTTAATAATTCCTCCATGGGAACGCCTAACGACTTGGCGATTTTTTGAATTGTTTGAACACTTGGCTTGGTAACGACACCGCCTTCAATTTTTGTAAGAGTAGAGTATTTGATATTGGCCTTTTTCGCCAAGTCGTCCTGCGTAAGACCTTGTTTTGTTCGCACCCGTTTTATGTTTTGTGATATAGTTGCCATAGTATGCTACTTTTGCTAGTATAGAAATATGAGTCATTACTTTCTTTGCTCACAAAACAAGCATAGCAAAAATCGTAGATTTTTTCAATGTATGGTTTCTGATTTTGTAGCCGCCAATTTTTTCAAAAAAGAAAGCCGAAGTCCGCACGAATAGAATTGTCGCCCCGCCATCTGCCCGAA
>PFQT01000012.1:0-3383 GCA_002788135.1 Candidatus Yonathbacteria bacterium CG_4_8_14_3_um_filter_46_25 | reverse complement strand
GGTGTTGCCGAGTGAAGCGAGGCAGTGGCGGAACGATTCATTCCACATCGGGATTTTGTTGGAAAAAGGTTCGGATTTTGTTCAGGAGACACAATCAATAAGAAAATGATTGCATCTGCAATCATTTTCTTATTGATTGCCGGGGTGGGACTCGAACTAAAACACATTAACGGGGTCAAAACCCGCTGTCTTACCGGTTAGACGACCCGGCAATTTTTTTTATACTATGCCATCACGCAAGCGAACGCAACCAGTCATATCTATTAGGAAGTTTCCTAGAAACTCACGACAGCGCACATCGTGAGTTTCTAGGAAACGACTATTTTTACGAAAACTTTTTTACCGATCTTGTAAGTCGTTGTTTCGGATACGGTCGCGGTCGAATCGGTGATCTTTTCCCCGCTCTCCGCGTTCCTTACCGCTCCTTCTTCGAAAAGATGCCGCGCTTTAGTCTTTGATTCCGCAAGCCCGTTTGCCGCAAGCACCCCAAGAAGTGTGTCCCCGCGCTTTGCGGTTACTTCCGGCACGACATCCGGCATCTGTTTTTCGCTGAATGTTTTTTCCCAACGACTCAGCACTTCTTCGGCGGTCTTTCCTCCGTGGTATAGCGCAACGATCTCGCGGGCAAGTTCGAGCTTGATATTTTTCGGATTCTCCCCGCCCGCAAGCCGCTCCTTTTTTGTGGCAATTTCATCCATCGAGAGCCGCGTGCAATCGATAAAAACCTGCACCACCGCTTCGTCCGCAAGCGCCATCACTTTGCCAAACATATTGTCCGGGGGTTCGTTTATGGCAATGCCGGTTCCAAGGCTTTTGCTCATGAGCTTTTCTCCGGTCGTCGGATTCACGAGAAGCGTCGTCGTCATCACCCATTTTTCGCGATCAAGATATCGGCGCATAAGCGTCCGCCCCGCGAGCATATTAAAGGTCTGGTCCGTGCCGCCTACTTCGAGATCGACACCGAGCACCACCGAGTCGTACCCTTGCATGAGCGGATAGAAAAATTCTTGAAGATGGAGCGGCTTGCCCTCGCTTATGCGCTTCTGGAAGAGGTCGCGTTCGAGCATTTGCTGAACGGTAAAATTCGAGGCGAGCTCCGTAAGTTTTTGAAAATCGAGCGTGGAAAGCCACTCGCCGTTGTATTTGAACTCAATCGGGTTCCCGGTGTCGTTGAAATCAAGGATCTTTCCAATCTGCTCCTTGAAGGTTGTCATATTCGCAACCACCTGCTCGCGCGTAAGTATGACCCTCTCGGAGGTCTTGTCGCTCGGATCGCCGATCATGGCGGTAAAATCTCCGACGAGAACGACAATTTTATGCCCGAGCCGATGGAGCCGTTCAAGGACGAGATAATTGGTCGAATGACCGAGATGCGCATAACATGCCGTCGGGTCAATGCCGACGTATACGCTTATTTGCTTGCCTGAAGCAAGCAGTCCGCGCAAGCTCTCTTTGCTCGGATAAATCGTATCAACCGAGCGCGTTAGGAGTTCTTCTATTTTTTCGGCATCGGTAATGATTTCCGCCATGTCTCTAACTATAGCAGAATTTTCGACAATCGTGAAGCAAGAGCGAGTCGTATGTGTTACCACCACCATTCCCCAAAAACGATCGGAATCTCAAGCGCGTCGTCGTGTTCCGGCAAGCCGGATGGGTTGTCTTTTTTCAAAATAAGCGTTCCTCGGTCGAAATAGTTCCCCGATATGTCGGCTGTGTCAAAAGCAAGTTCCGCCTCAAACGGCACGAATGCTTCGGTCATCCATTCGTCCTGCGCCGTCGCATATCCTTCCGCGATAATCTTTCCGTCCCAGTCGACGACAAAGACCGGGAACGTTGCTTCAAAATACCATATGCCGCGCGCCGCGCCGGTGATCATAACCGGACTCATAATCGTTTCATTGGGACGTGGAGCACTAATACGGATAAGATCGGTCTTCTCAAGCTCGTTGCCAATATTCTCAACAAAGTGCTTTCCATCTTTTGTGCTACACTGACGTGGGTAACTTTCCATGACCGGATTTCCCACCGCGACACACGCCTCGAAACTGATGATCTCCGCTTGTTTGCTTAGTTGTGACGACTGGACCACAAAGAAGAGAACGCCGGTAACAATAAGGAAAATGCCGAGCACCATTCCGAGAATCGCCCGACGCTTTTTTGAACTCATAGCCGTAAATATACCTTCATCGAAACTAAAGCCCCCCGATTTCTTTTTCAATATCCTTGATCTCTTTTGCGATATAACGCTCTGCATCATCCAAATTCTTTTTGAATTTCTCAAGAATGTGCTCTTCTTCTTTTGTAAGATTGCGCCTACGTCCAACTTTTTCAAGCTTTTCGATATGCGTGTAAGTTTCTTCCCGCAGAAGATCAAAAGCTTTTCGAAGCGCATCTTCTGCTTCATAAGTTTCTTTTTTGATCTTTTTCTTTATCATGGTAAACCGATGCCATCCATACCAAACGACAACCACCAGCATGAAAAGAAGCGCTATAAGAGGTATGATAACCGCGAGAATGGTAACAATCCCTGTCCCGAACACAATAAACGGCGGACGTTTCACGGCGATAATAATCGGTCCCGTTGGATCGCTGCGCGCGCCATGCTTATTCACAACTTCTACGCGTATCGTGTAAATTCCATCATCAAGCCGATCTTTGGCGACAAAAACGAAATTGCCCTTGTCATCAGCTTGCGTACTTTCAGAAACTGGTTCTTCTTTTTCTTTCTGGACCAGAACAGTAACACTGCTATTTGGATACTTCGTAGTCCCTTGAAGCTCCAGCATATCGCCGCGCGTTGGATTCTTCGAGTAATCGGTAACGGTCGGCGTTTCGAGTGGCTCAATGGAGAACTCGCCAGATACTATCGCTTTATTGCCAGCCTTATCGGAAACACGCACAATAATGGTGTGGCTGCCTGGCGTAATTGGCGGTACGCGGAAAACGTGAGGTTCAATCAATCCATCATCAGATAAATAACTTGATTGAAGCCATTCGCCATCATTAATTTTTATTTCACAATACCCAAGCATGCCCGACGTGGCATCGCCATGATGAATGATGGCCAAAGGCCACGGATCTTCACGCGATGCCCCTTTCGTAATCTCCATTGAAACGTTCTCGGGCGGTGTTGTGTCTATCTGGAATCGAAAATGTGATACCGCCCCCCATCCAAATTCATTACGTTGCTGTACATGAAAATACCAAACACCATCATCAAGATTATCTATCGTCTTTTCGTGAATAGACTCTGCATAAAGAACATTAGGGATCGCCGTCGGCGCTTTACCAACAAGCAGCAACAGAGAAGTGGGAATATTTCTACAACTTTGTAAGGCCGCATCAGGCACTTGGATACCTGACACCTATGGCATTCTACAAAT
>PFQT01000026.1:639-13772 GCA_002788135.1 Candidatus Yonathbacteria bacterium CG_4_8_14_3_um_filter_46_25 | reverse complement strand
CGGGCTAAAAAGAGCTAAAGAGTCTCTAGTTAACTGTCAATTATGTTCAGTGGCTTGAACAATAACAATTTTTCGAAGTAAGCTCATGATAGTGGCAGAACTCATTTTACTTGTCCCATGTGCGGCAAGTCGCACGGTATACAAGAAAACCTACGCGTTGAAGCAGCGAGAAAAAACCTGTATTAGATCCTCGGCTCAAACGGCAACGGGTGTGTGATATGCTTTATATTTTGAACTCGATGACATCACCATCTTTGACGATGTATTCTTTTCCTTCCGTGCGAAGAAGCCCTTTTTCCCGCACCGAAACAATACTGCCCGCCGCAAGAAGTTCCGCGCAAGCAATGACCTCCGCGCGGATGAATTTATCTCGAAAATCAGTGTGAATTGCCATGCCGGCAATAGGAGCGGTTGAACCATGTTTAATCGTCCACCCGCGCGTTTCGTCGGGACCGGTAGTGAAATACGTGATAAGGCCCAAGAGGTCATAGCTTGCACGAATAAGTTCTCCAATCCCGTCGCTTCCTTCTCGCGTGCCGAGCTCTTTTCTGAACATCTCACGCTCGTCCTTACCGATACCGGAGAGCTCATGCTCGATACCCGCGTCAACGACAACCCACTTCGCGCCGATAGTATTGAAAAAGTCGGTCAACTTTTTGAATCGCTCGTTGCCCGTCTCGTCGAGATTGCGCGCTCCAGCTTTTTTGTTAAGCACATAGAGGATCGGTTTAGCGGTAAGAAGAGAGAGTTTTTTCAAAACAAGAGCTTCTTGCTTGCGCACAGCGATCGAAGCGGCAAACTTCCCGTCAAGAAGCGTCTTTTCGATGCCGTCAAGAAGCGTCTTTTCTTCCACCGCCGCCTTGTCGCCGCGCTTTACGTCTTTTTCGATGTTTGCGAGCCGCTTGCTGACGGTCTGCGCATCGGCAAGGATAAGCTCGAGGTTGATGGTTTCGATATCGTCAATCGGGTTTACTCCACCGGAAACGTGGACAATGCCTTCGTCTTCAAAGATGCGCACCACCTCGGCGATCGCGTCTACCTCTCTTATATGCGCAAGGAACTGATTGCCGAGTCCCTCTCCTTCCGAAGCGCCTTTCACGAGCCCCGCGATGTCGACAAACTCAATCGCGGCGGAGATGGTTTTCGCGGAATGCGAGAATCGTGAGAGTTGTTCAAGTCGGTCGTCAGGCACGGCAACGACACCGACCGACGGATCAATGGTGCAAAATGGATAGTTTTCCGCCGGTACCGATTTCTCCGTGAGTGCGTTAAAGAGCGTTGATTTCCCCACGTTTGGCAACCCGACGATCCCGATTGAAAGTGGCATAGAGCACTATAATACAAGATTTCAATCAACGGTCAACGTGCTTGAATCGAAAGATGATCTGGTGGATAATAGAGCTTATGAACATTGTTGTCGTTGAAAAGGAAATATCTCTTGCGAACATCAGCGAAGTCGCCAAAGAATTTTACCAACCTATGGTCAAAGGCGTTGTGGATATTAAAAAAGAAGTTGTTGCGTTCGGGGGTGAATATCATATTGACGCAAATCAAAAACTTATCGAACGTGATTCAGAACAAAAAGATATTTGGGGGTTCAACATATATCTTGATCGACCGCGCGACGCATGGATCGAGTATATATCGCTTATCAACATTCGCCCGTCTGCGGGGAATACCGACATGGAAGTTGGAGACGCAAAAATTCGCGAAAAAATGAAGCGCATTATTGACTCAAAGATCATATGAATACAGCGCGCACCTCATTATTTCTTATGGCAAATCTTGGCGCCGAAGTGTCGCGGATCATAGAAGCGCACGAACGCGGTAATGAAGATTCCGCCACACGCGCGGCTTTGCTTCGTGCGGAAAATATTTTAAGTAAAATAGCGTATTTGCCCGACATGAAGACACGCGCGCAAGAGCTTGATGCTCTCGCATGCGCGTTACGCTCGTTTGCCGCGGGCGATTCGCATGCCGTTTCTGCCGCCCATCTCAAATCCTACTTCATGCCATTTGCGCTCCGATTAATGACAACGCGGTAGAGTTTCCGTAGAAACCGCAAGATCTATAATATCTTCTTCATTTCGTCTTCGTGCGCCCTCATCACCTCGGTCACGGCGCTCATTTGGTCTTTCCCCTCTTTCATTTTTTGCTGGACTTCCGAAGCGATCTTCTGAAAAAGCTCGGGGTTCTCGGTTACGATTCTAATGATTCGCTCTTTTTGCTCCGTCGGCATATCCTTCAATTGCTTATCGAGCATCTTTTTTATTAAAAATTCCTTGAACATAGTGATGACAATTAAATATTTGATAACAGCACCAAGTATACCAAATGAACAGCATTATAAAAAATAGACAAATGAAAAACGCCAGCCCAAGAGCTGTCGCTTTTCAGCGTAGCTATTTTCTGAGCAAGCTCTGAAAACAACTACAATAAGTATCTTACGCGCCAGAGAATATATGTCAACAAACAGAAACCGAAAAAATGCTTGGGATAATTCAATAAACGGCTTTATAGAGTGATATAATTGAGCATTATTTTCTTTTTTTCTTTAGTATATACGTTGCGATTGCTATTGCGAGAACGACCATAACGAGAACAAATATCGAGAGAAAATAGTTTCCCTCCAAAAGCGAGTGTCCGCCATAAGCAAAAATAATAGTGAATGGAATGATGCCGATCACTGTCGCGATCATGTATTTTATGAATGATATCTTACTGAACAGTCCAAGAGCATAGCTGAGTACATCGACTGGCATAACGACCCTGAGCACGATCACGCCAAGAAACTCAATATTCGGATTGATAGTATGCGCATAAGTGTCAATTTTTTTCATGTTAACAAACCGTGAAAGGAACGGCCTGCCTGCCCGGCGAGCAATTTGGAACGCAAGCGCCGCGCCTACGCTCCATCCAAACATATTATAAATAATGGCACGTTCGGGTCCCCATATCGCGCCAGCAATGTAGAAAAGCGGAAGGTTGAATGGTGCGAGTACGACCGAGAGAATCACCATGGAAACATAGACGATAGAACTCAAAATGAAGTTTGATTTGATCAGTGTCATGAGTATATTTGTCGTCTCACGAATAAAAATGAACGGCAACGCCAAAACAATGACAAGGATTGCGATCAAAAAATACCTCCGCATATTAGCAGTATACTCCCGACAAAATATTTTCGCATCCGAAGATTCAAAACAAGCATTACCTAGAAACTATCATCGGTGGTATGATAAAGAGATGAATATCGGATGCCATATTTCGATCGCGGAGGGAATAGGTAACGCCCCGGAACGGGCACACGATCTCGAGTGCGAATGTTTTCAAATATTTTCTCGTTCACCGCAAGGCGGGAGAACGCCGGAACTGACACCAGAAGTGGTAGAATATTTTAAAGAAGAAATGCGGCGCACCGGCATTACGAATGCGTATATTCATGCGCCATATTATATAAATTTCGCATCGACGAACAATCGGATTCGTTATGGATCGGTAAGCGTTATTCGCGACGAACTTGAACGCGGAAGCGCTCTCGGGGTCAAATACATCATCACGCATCTCGGGTCAGGGAAAGACCTCGGTAAAGAAGCGGGGATCAAAAAAGCGGCAGAGATGCTTGCGCAAGTATTTGATGGTTATCGTGGGAGCGCGAAACTTCTTATTGAAAACAGTGCCGGAGCCGGTGATGTCATAGGAGACACCTTCGCCGAGATTAAGGCGATTATTGATTCGCTCGCGAGCGACCATATCGCCGGAGTTTGTCTCGACACTCAACACTCATTTGCGTCCGGATATGACTGGAGAACACCAGAGAGTTTCAATGAGACCACCACGCGCATCGACCGCGAAATCGGACTTGACCTTATCAAAGTGATGCATGCCAACGACAGTATGACTCCTCTCGGTTCTCGACTTGATCGGCACGAACACATTGGCGCGGGATATATAAAGGAAGAGGGTTTTCGTTTGATCATTGCACTCGCCAACGAACGAAACATCGACATGATTCTTGAGACAAAACATCCCGGCGTTAAGAATGATATACGCTTTTTAAAACTCTTCCGTGACAAACTCATCAATGGATAGAGAAACAAAAGAGAAAAAACTCAAAGAAATAGACGAGCACTGGATAAAAGATTGCCCATGTGTTTTGCGCGAAACCGCAACCCAAGCCGTTCCGGGAGACGGGAACGCAGACGCAGACATTGTATTTATCGGCGAGGCTCCGGGACGCAATGAAGACATTCAGGGAAAACCGTTCGTCGGTGCCGCTGGCAAATTCCTTGCGGAGATGCTTGCCGGGATCGGCATGGAGCGGAAAGATGTGTATATAACTAACGTAGTAAAATATCGCCCACCAGGGAACCGTGATCCGCTTCTGGACGAAATACGCGATTGCCAGACGTGGCTTGAGGAGCAAATACTGCTTATTGATCCGAAGATGATCATACTTTTGGGAAGACACGCTCTTGAACATTTTTTCCCTGAAGAAAAAATATCACGCGTTCATGGAAAAGTGCTGAGACGCTCTTTCCACGAACTCGGGGAAAAAAACTTTTATGCACTTTATCATCCAGCCGCGGCGCTTTACAACGGTTCCATGCGAAGTGTGCTTATTGAGGATTTTAAAAAAATACCGAAAGCGCTCATGATACTTGACGAAACAATGAATGAAACACGGACAAACACAACAGTGTCGCCAGACAGCGCGCAAGAACTGAAAGAAACCGGCAACCATAAAAAACGCGCGCGCCGCGCTCCACTATTCTAGATATCGGCCGGTGAGATATATTTTATAAAAATATCTTTACCATGTCATTCCTGATATAACTTTCTCCGTTTTCCACAGGGATAGATTCTCGTGTGCCATCCAACGATTCTAAAACGATGGTGCCCGGTCCAAGCAATACAAAAACTTCCGCATGGCGGGGTAATATTTGCATCTGCCCCGACAATGCGGGCAGAAGTACACTATGGAGCGCTTCATAGGTGCGCGCTTTTTGTGTCGATAAAATTACACAGGTGATCGTTTTCATAATTCATCAACGCTTCCTATCATATAGAGTTGATCAGGCGCATGGTCATCAAGGTCACCGCGCAAAATTCGCTCGCAACCATTGAGCGTTTTTTCAAGAGGAACAAACACGCCGGCACGACCATTAAAAGACCGCGTTACAAAGAACGGTTGTGTCAGAAAACGCTGGAGACGTTCTGCGCGATGAGCGATCACTCTGTTTTCTCGAGAGAGCTCATCGATTCCGAGAATCGCTATAGTGTGTGAAAGTTCCTGGTATTTGCGGAAAACATTCGTTACTTCCATCGCAATACCGAAGTGACGCGTGCCAACCGTGTCTTCATCAAGCGCAATCGACGATGAGCGCAAAGGGTCAACGGCCGGATAAATACCTTTTTCAGCAATCTCTCGAGAAAGCACCACTGAAGTGTCAATGTGAGAAAAGATCGCTACAACAGCCGGATCAGTAAGGTCATCAGCCGGCACATACACTGCTTGAACGGAGGTGATCGCTCTGCCATCTTTTTGTTTGATTCGCTCTTCAAAAAGCGCCAAGTCGCGTTCCAAAGTCGCTTGATAACCAAGCTCTGACGGCAATTTACCAAGGATGGTCCCAATCTCTGCGCCGGCCATCACATATCGAAATATGTTGTCAACAAAAAGGAAGACATCTTTATTCATGGTGTCACGCAAGAATTCACACGCGCTGACTGCGGCAAGGCCGACACGCGTCCGAACTCCCGGAGTTTTTTCCATCTCTCCAAAGTAAAGCGCCGTATCTTTAAGCACGCCGAGTTCGGCAAGCACCAAATAAAGATCATTCCCTTCACGAATCCTCTCACCAATGCCGGCAAACACGGAATATCCGTCTCCTCTGACTGCGATATTGTGGATAAGCTCGGTTGAGAGAACCGTCTTACCAATCCCTGCTCCTCCAAAAAGACCGACCTTGTCACCACGGCGGAAAGGGACCAAAAGATCGATAATCTTGATACCCGTCTCGATGATCGATGCGCGGTTCTCCTTGGGACCATCCTCGATTTTGAATGCATGTTCGCGATAAAGCGGATACTTAACTTCGACATCGAATGGCATTCCGTCAACAGGATTGCCAAAAACATCAAACATCCTTCCCAGTATTCCCTTCCCGAGAGAAACGGATATCTCTTGGTCGATCAAAGTGACTCGCGCATATCGCTCAACGTACTCAACGGAAGAGTGCGCGACCGCGCGGAAGATACGCCTATCCTTTTTTTCAATTATTTCAAAGATTGCCCGTCCGTCTTCGCTTCCGAAGAGCGAATGAATCGCCGGAGCGTCATTTTCAAACGCTATCTCGGCAACTCCTCCCTTGAGAGAAACAACAGTGCCTGACAATGATGTTACTTTTTTTTCTTTCATAAGGTTCTGTTTCTGTGCGCTACAAAATTTTCCAATTGTTTTTTAGTCAGAGTGATCCGGCGAGCATTGGAATAATCAACCTTGGTTTTTCTAATAATCTTCGTTGTTTTCTCTACGGCATATTCTGCCATAACGGTTCGTGCTGAAAATTCAGAAAGTTTTGCTTCAAGTAAAATTCTTTTAAGTGAAATCGCGATATATTTTTCTAAAAGACGATCAAATATATTCCGCTTTGAAGACTCAAAGAGTGGTATGCCGACCGATGACGCCGAACCCTCATCCAAGATGTCGAATTCAAAAGGCAAGAATGGGATAAGCTGGGGTCTCTGCTCGACAAGTGAGATACATTTAGGAAAGATAACGTCAAGCCGAGAAAACACCCCTTTCGCAAATCCAGAAAAGATGTGTTTCGCGGCTTCATCCGCCTCTTTCTCCAGAAAAACTCCATGACCGGAAGCAAATGCCCGATCGGGCGTAAATTTTTCTTCTTCCAATAGGCGACCAACCTTTGACCCGATGACGATAAGATATTGATATTCGCGTGCTCGACCTGAATACCGATCGACCAAACCATGCCAAAGACCTCCCACCATGCCTCGTTCTCCACCAATGACAACAACCGCCTTATTTCCACCAGTATTTCGCCAATGTTTTCCATTTGATTGCGCAAGGAGCGGATGTCTCGCCGGTCGATAAAAAACCGAGAGTCGGGAAAGTGTTCTTTTGATCTCCTCGGCATAGCGATTCAATGAATCAGTTGCGCCTTTCAAGGTATGAACGTTCGATGCCGCCACCTTCTCAACGATCCTCACCGTCTCTCGAACATCTTCGAATTTCCGGATTTGATTTTTAAAAGTAAGATATGATCTCATATTGCATTCAAAAATTCCCGTTTAAAATCCGCAAGCATATCTATGATCGTGCTTTTTATTTTCTCATCAAATGTCTTTTTCTCGATCTGCTCAATAAGGTCGAAGTAGCGGTTACGAATAAGCTGGAGAAGATGTTTTTCAAAATCAACCCATTTTTCTTTATCGATATCGTCCAAAAAACCCGCTTCGACCGAATAGAAAAGAATAGTCTGTTCCGCCCACGATATAGCGGTGTGTTTTCGTTGTTTGAGAACCTCAAGGGTTAATTCCCCGCGAAATATATTTTTTTGCGCTTCTTGACTTGCGGTATTTTCAAGCTGGGACAACTTTTGCAATTCTTTATGTTGAACAAGCGCCAAACGAATACCGTCCGTCACGTACCGAAGCAATTCCGGCTGAACTTTCGATCCGACGCGAGAGACAGAAAGCCCAACATTAACCGCCGGCAAAAACCCCTTTTGAAAGAGCCCTCGTTCCAAATATATTTGCCCATCAGTGATCGAGGTCATGTTAGTGGCAATGAATGATGCAATATCTCCTTCCTCTGTCTCAATGATCGGCAAAGCAGAAAGCGATCCCCCGCCACGCTTGTGCGATAATTTTGCAGCGCGTTCCAAAAGTCCGGCATGCACGGAAAAAATGTCACCGGGGTATGTCTCTCTGCCCGGCGCGCGCTCAAGAAGGAGAGCAATGTCCCGGTATGCTTTCGCGTGTTTGGAAAAATCGTCGTAAACAATAAGCGCGCTATCGCCGCGATCACGAAAGTATTCGCCGATGACACAACCGACGAATGGAGCAAGATATTGATTGGCAAAACTTGTTCCCGCCGGAGCCGCCACTATAACACTATAGAGAAAAGCATTGTACTCGTTGAATATTGAGATAAGCTCTCGTAATTTTTGCTCTTTTTGTCCGCACAACACATAGACACAATACATCGGCGGATGAGCATATTTCTGGTTCAAGACCGTATCGATAGCAAGCGTGCTCTTGCCGATTTTTCGATCGCCAATAATAAGTTCCCGTTGTCCCCTTCCGAGCGGAAGTGTCGTGTCGATTATCTTAATACCGGTCAGGAGCTGTTCTCTCACCTGTTCACGTTCGATGACCGCTGGAGCGGATCGAAATGCCGGCATTTTTTCCCCGCGCACTGGTCCAAGATCGTCAAGTGGGGCTCCCAAGCCGTCAATAACTCTGCCAATCATACTCTCGGTAACGGTAACCGAAAACACTTCCCCGCTCCGTAAGACTTTCTCTGCCGGATCAAACGCTTCATCAAAAAAAAGAGCTTCTACTTCATGTTCGTCAAAGCCGACAACAAGCGCGACGGGAGCGCGGCGCTCATTTACTAACACTTCGTGCAAAAATACACGAGAAAGCCCCTTAATCTTTCCCACTCCCGAAAAATACGAAACTACCTCTCCTATTTCATTGTCATTTTGTGGCGCTATTTTACTCATTTTCTAACTCTTTCAAGCGCGCATGTATTTGTGCGATAACTGCTTTTTTTTCTTCTTCCACTTCAATACGCGCTTTTTGTTTTATTTTATCAGCCAAATCTTCCGCTTCTTGGATAATCTCGGTTGCCTTTCGACGTGCTTCGCGTGTCTCGATGTCTTTTTGCATTCGAAACACATCCTCTTCTTTTGTCAACTGTTCATGCTCACATTCCGCATGCTTGAGTTCCAATTCATCGCTTTCAATACGTTTAATAAAGGGTTCGTATAAGAACTTCTTAAGCAACCACAAAAGAAGTCCGAAGTTGATGATCTGAGCAACCAAAAGTTTTATATCAATACCAAGGTCTCCTAAAAATTTCATTGACTAAACGTGATTAAGCGACAAACTTAAGGATAAGAGCGACAACGAAAGCGTAAATTGCAATAGCTTCGGCGAAAGCAATCGCAATAATCATTGTAACCTGGATACGATCTGAGTTGTCCGGATTACGCGCCATGCCAATGACGGCCGCCGCCCCTATTATGCCAATCGCCAATGCTGGTCCGATTGCTCCGACAGCCATGGTAAATGCTGATGCGTTCTGAATCATAATTGATGCAATATTCTATGAACTGCTAAATGTTTGCGCTCTCGACCGTCATGTCTATGTTTCAGACATGTCGCGCACGATACTTGTTTTGATAAACGTCAGGGTCAACATCGCAAATATGAATGCTTGGATTGCGCCTACAAAAACCTCAAGTATCATGAAGGGTAACGGTATCAGGTACGGCACGAGGAACGCGATCACTAAAAGAAGCACTTCGCCCGCAAAAATGTTTCCGAACAGCCGAAACGAAAAAGAAAGAACCTTCACCCCTTCGGAGATCATTTCAAAAAAACCCAAAATGAACCGTATAGGTCCGGTGAAATTGAAAAATCGCTTTAGGTAATTTCTCATTCCTAACGCACGAAAAGAAAAAAACTGGATCGAGAATACCGCAATGATTGCAAGAGCGATGGTGGTATTCAAATCGCTATTCGGCGAACGAAACAGAGGAAATTGTCCTTCGGGAGTATCTACGAAAAATGACCCTAAAAAACCGGGCACAAGCGCCAGAAGATTCGCCGTAATGATAAACAAAAAGAAAGTGGCGACAAGCGGAAGCGCTCTTTTGGAGAGAGCGCGATCTTGTGTCGTTGCGTCAATAAGTCGAAGCAACTCAAAGATCACGACTCGTAGACCTGCCGCAACAATATTGTTTGATGTTTTGACCGATTGACGAGAAAGGACAACAAGGAGAAGCAATATCAGCGTGACCGCAAATGATGTTGCAAGCGTGTTGCTGACGAGCATACTTCCCACGCTCAAGATATATTCGGGATGTAAACTAATATTGATCATGTTTATTTTTATCTTTTACCATGAGAAACAGGGAGTGGTACACCTCGTATGCCGTTGTGCCAAGACCGACAACAATTCCGGCAAATAACAAAAATGGATGAGTACCAAAAACCGCGTCCCCCCAAAGACCGAGAAGCAAAAAACCTCCAATAGGGATCGCTACAAGAAATCCGAGTTGCCATGCAAATGAAATAGCATAGAGTGTCTTAATGTTATCTCCGCGAGATTTTTTTTCTTTTTGCATGGCACATAAAAGATAACCAAGGAACGGAAAACAAAAAGCATACCATCATGCTTTTACCTCATCAATTATCGCACAATCAGCAAGTATGGGTCAAACGCAAAGGTAGATACTGCAACAGTGTATTATTATTTCTTTGAATCACGAACGATTCCAATCGCTTCCTCGGCGTATTCAAGGATCATACGCGCGTCTTCAAGCACATCATCTGGCACTTCGTAATAATTTTTAAGCATCTGTTTTTCATTCGGTCGGAATGGTTTCAATCCTGCATCAACATAACGCGTTCGCGTGTGTTCGTTTGTTTTGAAATAGAGAACATCACTGGACACAATCCCAAAAAATACGCCTTCGGCGTAAAGTCCGAACCCGCCAAACATGCTTTTGGCACGAAGACCCGATAACTCAACAAGCTGATCAAGTACAAAATCTTTGAAAGACTTATCCACCGACATTTTGTCGCAATTACTGAACGAAGCTCGAACCTTTTTTGAACAAAAAATGCTAGATTAGCTCCGCTCCGCGTTTCCGCCAGCCGAAACTCGGCGAGCAAAGCAATGTCTTCGAAGTTATGTGCGACTACCTTGGTGTAGGCCTCAGGCCGGAAAACACATTCTTCGTCCAATCGCAAGTGCCTGAACTCGCGGAGCTGGTTATGTACTTTTCGTTCTTAGTTACGCTCGCGCGCCTTCAGCGCAACCCAACCGTCAAGGATGAAGCAAAAACCTATGGAGTCACGAACATGAGTTACGGATTCCTGGGCTACCCCGTATCTCAGGCCGCCGACATTCTGGCTTTCAAGGCTGACTTGATTCCTGTTGGACAGGATCAACTGCCCCACATTGAACAGACGCGTGAGATCGTGCGTTCGTTCAATCGGACATTCGGCAGAGAGGTGTTTACTCTTCCCCAACCTCTAGTCGGTGAAGTGCCGGTTCTCGTCGGCACGGATGGAGACAACAAGATGAGCAAGAGCCTCGATAACTTCGTAGCGTTTGCTCATTCGCCGGAAGAAACAGAGCGCCGCATTCTCAATATGGTCACGGATCGGAAACGGGCATACCGCAAGGATCCGGGCCATCCTGATGAATGCTTCGCGTTCAAATACTGGTCGATCTTTTCGCCCAGTGACACACCTGTGGTTCGGCAAGAGTGTGAATCTGCTACTCGGGGCTGCAAGGATTGTAAGGCTCAGCTTGCCAGTAAGCTGAATGAGCACCTCGCAGAAATTCGGGAGCGAAGACAGCAGTACGCGTCGCAACCGGATCTCGTGTGGGATATTCTCGCTACCGGCATCAAACGGGCAAGAGCAGTTGCAGTAGAGACACTGACGGAAGTGCGGGAAGCGATGAAAATCGCCTTTCCGAAACTCCAAATCAAAGGAGGAAAATGATGCAGATTATTGACTTCCTGAAATTGGATCCTCAGCGTCTAAACATGACCATGGTTGAAATGGGAATGGCAGATTTTAATAATCTGCCATTCCCAGCCATTCTAGAGTGTCTGGGGATGTGGTCAGACAGAAAGACAGAGGAGAATTTCCTGCCTCAACGACTTTCCGGAAAGATAGACTTGTCAACGGACATTCAACAGTTACGGAAGGATGGGAAAGTTGCTGATACGATCGGCCCGACAAAAGTTCCTTTAGGAACTCCGGTCTGCTTCTCAACTCTTCTCGGAACAGGGCCTAAAGCGTACATTAGGCAGTACATAGAGGTAGCAAAGATTATTTGCAGACCCTCGAGTGGCTTACGGTTCGTCATATGGCTCGAAGATACTCTGACAACCCTGAAGTATGGCTGGGATGCTTCAGCTAAGCAACGGGCAATCGCTGCATATGCTTCGTTCTTCAAAATCGAGTTTCCGGAATGCGAGATAATTATCAGCAGCGAAATCGCTCCTGTCGGAGTCCCTAAAAGTTTTTCCGAAAAGCTTGGGAATATCACTGCTGAAGAGTTTATCTCCGCACTGCCGTTTCACATGAGAAACCCGATGTTCATTAAGACATTGGACATCGTGCATTTTGTGTGGAATTGCTACCTTCTGCACCGTTTCCCCGGCGTCTACCTTGCAGGAGCAAACAACAAACGGCACTTTCAGCTCTTTCGCAAAGTTTCCGGTCAGCAAATAACGGCTATACTTTTGCCGTTAGGGTCGGAAAACCTTGCAAATCATTAAACACAGCCCCTTGAGATGAAAAATCTTAAGGGGCTTTTTCAATGCCAGGAAACCCCGTATGAAAGTGGGCGTCGCCTGGCTTTTTTAGCCCGCTGGAATGCGGGGATGAATGGCTTCCTTTCTTATCACGACCGTCAGGTCGTGATAAGCTTAGCTCATGAGAATTAGAAACTTATGTCACTCCTGTTATCAACACCAATACCACCTTGTTTGGGGAACCAAATATCGTAGAAAATACCTCAAAGAATATGTCAAAGTCGAGTTAATTAAAAACTTTAAAGAAACCATCAAGAATTATCCTACACTTAGGTTTGTAGAAATTAATACCGATGAGGATCATGTTCATCTTCAGGTAGAGATACCACCTGATTTGACCGTAGCTGCTGTCGTTAGAATATTAAAATCAAAGTCCAGTTTTGTACTCAAGAAGAAGTTTAAATTTATCCGTGAGATGTATCTCGACAGCAGCATCTGGAGTGTGGGATATTTCTCGTCCACCATCGGACTCAACGAAAAGCAAATCCGTGACTATATCGAATGGCAAGGTAAAAAAGACCTACAGAAAACCATCGAACT
>PFQT01000026.1:0-617 GCA_002788135.1 Candidatus Yonathbacteria bacterium CG_4_8_14_3_um_filter_46_25 | reverse complement strand
AAAGTTTAGATTTGGCTTAAATCTTTTTAAAAGTAATTATATCTCCAATTTTTGTATTTAATTCTTTAGCTCCATTTTCTCGCACTTTGCCCAGTTCCGGTAACCCAAAAGAGCTACCGGGATAAATTACCCATTCTCCAGTTTCTCGGCTCATCATCCTTTTAGCATAAATTGCCTTTAGTGTTTTCCCGTTAATGTCAATTTTCAATTTATCTCCTTCGTTTAACCCAGCCAACTCGCCAACAAATTTCATTAACCCAAAATTATCAATATGCACGATAGTTCCTTTGGAAATATCAAGTTTAACGACATTTTCAATATCAAAAAGATGCCCCAATTTATTTAGCGGTTTTCCCATTGCTATCTGTGCCACTGCGGGAGCATGAACATATTTTCCGCCAAACGGGAAAAACCCAGGATCATTTAATTCGTATAATTCCTTTATACCAAAATCTCTAAAAAACCAAGTGAAAACACCCGTATTTGCCCCCATAAAATAAAAGCCTTTCTTCTTTGTTTTTCCAATCAATCGAGCGGGTCTCGCTTCGCAAAAAGCCCTGTATTTCGGAATTAAATCGTAAGGTCGGACAAATTCAAATTCAGTTTTTTGGGAAAGC
>PFQT01000009.1 GCA_002788135.1 Candidatus Yonathbacteria bacterium CG_4_8_14_3_um_filter_46_25 | reverse complement strand
CACCAAAAGCGCCGTAGTCAAGTTCCAGAACTACTACGCCGCCGAGGTCTTGACCCCAGTCGGCCTCACCTCGGGAACCGGCTATGTCGGCGCTTTCACGAGAGCAAAGCTTGAAAAAGTGGACATTGGCGAAATGGGAACGGAAAAAGATAACGCGCTTAACACCGCCCTCCCCCCCGAGGTTGCTGCGGCGGAAAACCAGCTCAAATCAGGTCAAACATCCGGGCTAGGGGCAACTTCCGGCGCGCTGACGGTAAGTAAAAGTATTTCGAGTGCCAATAGCGGGGCGAATAATGTTATTTCAGAAGTTATTTCGCAGAATAAAGGAGTTCATGTCGTTTTTATTTCGGCATTTTCCGGACCGGTCGGGACACTGATAAGTCTCCAGGGTTCCGGCTTTACTCCAAATGGCAACACGGTTCATTTTGGCCAGAACCTCTCTATTGACGGTTTGAATTCAGGGTCGGGAACCGATTCGATCGGTTTTCGGATACCTCTCGATTTCCCGCTTGGGCGATATGATGTTTGGGTGTCGAACGCAAATGGTGCCGGCAAACCGAACAGCATCTTCTTCATCATTACCGATCCGAATGTCCCCAAACCGGTGATCGCAAGCATTGCTCCGGGTAAGGCTTCAGCGGGCACGCGAGTGGTCATTCAAGGGTCGGGTTTCACTGCAACGGGGAATACGATCAACCTCGGTTTTGCTTTGGTGAACAACGCGGTGTCTTCCGACGGCACAACGCTCGTTTTCACCATGCCGGTTTTTACAGAGTCGCCCGATACCGCGGAAGATATTGCCGATACCGATCCTGGTCTGGAAATAACCACGCTAGGGCAACTGCGTGTTGATATTCCCGTTGCTGTGTTTATTGAAAACACCAATGGGGTTACCGGCGTCTCTGAGATGACGCTTGAGTACATACCTCCGATTTTATGAGTAAAATTTTAACAAAAACCATGGTTTACTTTAAAAATAGCATTTTTGCGTTAGTTCTTGTCGGTGCGCTTGCTACGTTTATACCATCCACGGCTGATGCCGCATGGGAGTACTTCGGAGGTCAGATCGATACGGTGAAACTTTGCCTTTTCCCGCCCGGCATATCGTTCATACTTAAAGACGATGAACCACAGACGGTTGCCGCCGCCGATGCGTTGGCAATTAGCTTGAAAAGAATTAACGAACTCATTTTCTTTCCGGGGATATCATGGTGGGTTGCTTTTCCGCCATCGCATCCAGGGCAGTATGTTCTTGGTATGGCGTGGACAGAAACGAAGTGCTTTACAAGAATCAGGCGCGGGCGCTTAAAAGGGAGAAAAGATGCGTATTTGGTGTTTCTTATCGGTGCGACACCGTAGTATAATTGGAAATTCGTTTCTTTCGTTTCACAAAAACCCCGCTCAAGGCGGGTTTTTTGTGAAAGCAAAAATATTTTGGCGTAGTAGTGGCGTGGTGGTATAAAAAGAAGATTCCATGCCAATAAAAATATGTTAAGGCCTAGAATATGCCGACAAAATATAGTTGATTGAGCATGGTTGAGCAAATTGACGAGCTAATTTTCATATTTCGGCGGGCCAAGCAAGAGCTTCTGTAAGGTCGGTCCTTTCAGAGGGGAGAAGCTGTAAAGGTCCGACCTTTTTAAAAAAAGGTCGGACCTTTACATATCATTTGAAAGAATGCGAATTTCGCTACAGTCACAAAGATGATATGATGAATGTATCGGAAGAGACTAATGATCTACTGGTTTAAATAACATGACAATCTTGAAAAAATATAGCTATGTCGCGGTTTCATTTTTGGCAGGTTTTTCGCTTATGACCTTTGAGCTTATCGCAGCACGTCTGGTCGCTCCGCTTGTTGGTTCATCGGTTTTCACATGGACATCGGTAATCGGTACTGTCCTCCTTGGTTTATCATTTGGCAGTATCGCTGGCGGAATGCTTGCTGATTACTATAAAAATGATAAAGTGCTTGGTTACGTGCTTCTTTTGTCGGCTTTTTCTGTTTTTATGACCCCGATTCTCGCGCGTAGTGCCGATTTTACCCGCGTACCTCTTGGCATGTGGGCGACAACCCTCGTTGTTTCATTGGCTCTTTTTCTCATACCCTCGTTTTTCTTGGGAATGCTTCAGCCTATAGCGCTTAAGCTCTATGCTCGCAGTTTTTTCGATATCGGAAAAGAATATGGGTTTCTCTCGGCGGTGTGGTCGCTCGGCAGTATCGCCGGCGTGTTTCTTACCGGTTTTTACTTTACCGCCGCGATAGGGACAGCCGCGACTCTTACCAATGTTGGCTTCTTGCTGTTTCTTCTCGCTGTGTATTTTCTTGTATGCGAAAAACGCTACAGGGTCGGACGATTTATCTTTGCGATTGTTGGCACAGCCTTATTTCTCGTCGCGCTCTCCTTTGTTACCCGTAGTCATGCGAGCAGTAATGTTGTTTATGAAAAAGAAACGCCCTATTATCTCGCTCGAGTGGTTAATATAGACAACATGGACATCGGACCAGCGAAGGCGCTTTTCTTAGATTTTGATTCGCATAGCGTGGAAAAAACATCCGAGGCAAGCGGACCGCTTTTTTATACAGCAATGGCTCCCGTGTTTGGTGTTATAAAGAATGATATCAAGAAAATCCATGTGATCGGCGGTGGGGCATATACGCTTCCAAAACGGTTCGTTGACTATTATCCGAATGCGGATGTTTCCGTGACGGAGATTGATCCCGAGGTTACTCGTATCGCTGAAGAATATTTCAATCTTGACGCGTATAATATAAAATCTTTTCACGAAGACGCGCGGCTGTATTTTGCCCGTTCGCGGGAAACATATGATGTAGTGTTCGGTGACGCGTATAATTCGTTCATATCGGTTCCGTGGCATCTCGCGACACGCGAGTTTACGCGTGAAATACGAGATCATCTTAATCCCGGCGGCATTTACGCGATTAATTTTATTTCTTCCCTTGACCCCGAAAAATCGGATTTTTTTATCAGTATGCTTAAAACATTTTCTCGCGAGTTCCCCCATCACTATGTTTTTGTGTTCGGAGATACGCCTTCTCGTATACAAAATGTCGTGCTTGTCGGTACGAATGGGTCATTGCCGGAAACATCGGATAATTTTTACCATACGCTCAAAAATAACAGCGGAACAAAACAATTCGCGGCATTTCTTTTTGACGAGAAATCAATCGACATTTCTTCCGGTATTGCGCTCACTGATGATTTTGCCCCCGTTGAAAAATTGATGAGTTCCACGATGGCGGATTACTTTCCCCGTTACGTGGCGTTTTATAGCTCTCTCGTTAAGTGATTTTTTATACCGCGCGTGATACATATCCAGTCGACAAGCCCACACTCCTCTGCGCGCGCCGTTTCTTTAACGGCGCAGATGTTGAATATTTCTTTAATGGCTTCTTTCTCGTATATATTTCCAAGGTTCCCGCGAAGAAGCTTTCGTTTATGCGCGAAGCCATTTTTGACAATAGTAAAAAAGAGGTCTTTGTCGGTGTTGGTAAAATGATTGGCGGAAATGTCGGCTATGGAAAGGATCGCCGAGTCGACACTCGGTTGCGGGCGGAAATAGCGCGCGGGGACGGTTTTGATATACCGGGGGACTCCATAAGCGCGGACGCTGATCGATAGGATACTCTCCTTGCCATCTCGCGCCACGATGCGCTCTGCCACTTCTTTTTGCACCATAATGACCATTTTCTGCGGCGGTGTTTTGTTTTCCAAAAGGAAACGGATGAGCTCGCCGGTGATGTAATATGGAATATTGGCCACGACCTTGTATGGCTTTCCCCCTCTGATGTTTTCGACGTCGGTTTCCATGATGTCGCCGTGGATTATTTCGCATTTTCCGGTTTTGATCGCGTGAGCAAATTTTTCACGCAAAACATCAATGAGCCGATCGTCTTTTTCGACCGCTACTACTTTTCCCGCTCCCGCTGCAAGAAGAAATTCCGTTATGAATCCTTTTCCGGGTCCGACCTCAAGGATGATGTCTTCGGGCGCGACATCAGCGGCTCGTAGCATGGCGGCGGCAACAGCCCTTGAGACGAGAAAATTTTGTCCAAGTGATTTTTTTGCTCGCATGGTCATTCAAGATAAACGGTTGCCGTATCGGCGTATCCGGCTCCTTGGTCGGGCTCTATGAGTGTTTCGTCAATGTCGGTGATGAATTCAGATGGCGCGTTGACTTGGCGCGATCCGAATATGGTCCTGAAAGAGGCGTACGAAAGAAAAATTTTTTTCTCCGCGCGGGTCAGCGCGACATAGAAAAGTCTTCGCTCTTCCTCGCCCTCTTCTTCGCTGACGAAAGACTCCCCTATCTTTTTGTGTGGAAACAGGTCTTGTTCCATGCCGGTGATGAATACATATGGGAACTCGAGTCCTTTTGACGCGTGAACGGTCATGAGCCGCACGGCATTCCCGCCATTCTCAAGCGAATCCTGATCGCTCACAAGCGCCGCATCGGCGAGCAGGTTCTCCACACCCTCTTCTACGGGGAGCACGTCGTATTTTACCGCGAGCGTGGCGAGTTCGCGCGCGTTCTCAAGTCGTTCCTTGTCGTCTTCCGTTCCGGTGGCGAAATATTTTTCCATGCCGCTTTCTTTGATAACGAATTTTATGAATTCTGATGGTTTGAGTTTTGTGCTCGCTTCGCGCAGTGCGGTAAGCAATGTTTCAAAACGCGCAACTTTTTCGCGAAGCGCCGGTGAGAGCTTGTCCTTGTTGCCGGAGAGCGTCCGCTCAATCGTTATTTTTCCTATTCCGCGCGGTGGAACATTGATGACGCGTTTAATATCAATGGTGTTGTCGGGATTACGCGCCGCGCGAATGAATGCAAGCACATCCTTGACCTCTTTGCGCTCGAAGAATTTTATACCGAGAATCTGGTATGGAAGAGAGTGTTCAATCAGCGCTTCTTCAAGCACTCGGGATTGGAAATTCGCGCGATAGAGCACTGCGATATCTTTTGGAACGGTACCTCCGCGCACGAGCTCAGCTATCTTTCGCGCTACGAATAAAGATTCGTCTCCTTCGTCGTATCCTTCGTACAGGGTTATTTTCTCCCCGTCGGTATTTTTAGTGAACAGGTTTTTTTCCTTGCGATGCTTGTTCTTTTTGATGACATCGTTTGCGGCGGCGAGTATTGTCCGGGTCGAACGGTAATTTTCCTCAAGAAGCACAGTCGTTGTTCCCGGGTAGTCCTTTTCGAAATTAAGAATGTTGCGGATCTTTGCGCCGCGCCAGCTGTAGATGTTTTGGTCGGCATCTCCCACGACACAGATATTGCCCGCCGCCGCGAGTATTCTTGCAAGCTCGTATTGCGCGGTATTGGTGTCTTGATATTCGTCGATATGGACATACTTCCATTTGTTTTGATAGTGGCGCGCTGTCTCGTTCTTTCTCAAGAGTGTGACAGTCTTTGCGATCAGATCGTCGAAATCAACCGCTTTATGTTCCGAAAGTTTTTTTTCATACGCGAGCCAAATGGTCGAGAGGATCGCTGGGAAATAATTATTGCCCGCTCCCGCGGCGTATTCTTCCACGGAAATAAGCTCGCCCTTATTCTTTGAGATGATCGTAGATATTCGCTCCGGCACAAATTGCTTTGGGTCGATTCCGCGTTCCTTTATCGCTTCTTTCACCAAAGAAAGCGACTCTCTTTTGTCGAGGATCGAAAAAGCGCGCGGCATACCGATCGCTTCTCCGCTTTCTCGCATGATGAATGCTCCCAGAGAATGGAAAGTGCCGATAAACGGGGCATTTGATCGGGTACTCTGAAGCGGGAAATGCCGCGTAGTACCGGTGCCGAGGAGTGTTCGAACGCGTACCGCCATCTCGTTTGCCGCCTTGTTGGTGAATGTTATCGCGAGAATTTCCATCGGTGGCACCCCTTCTTTCACTAAATTCATGATGCGGTGGGTGAGCGTCTTAGTTTTTCCTGTTCCGGCACCGGCAATGATGAGAAGCGGACCGTCTTTATGCAGGGCGGCCGCCCGCTGGCGTTCATTGAGTCCGTCAAGATGATTCATAAGGTATCACTATAGCACATAGGTTTGATTTTAGGCGGAAAAACGCCACGGAATCATCCCGTTTTCTTATCCACATCGACTTTGGTCAGCTGGTTGACTTACGCGGCTTTCTCATGTAGTATACTTGTTGAGGTGGTAAATTAGTGTTGTAATTCGGGCATGTGGCCAGGTCGCAACTTATCGCCTTAATTAAGGATATTTCAGCTCGAACGATACTCTGAAACGGCTATCCTCCCCATGGCTTATTAGTACTCAGAAACAAGACTCCGGTTTGTCTTTAGATTGCGACAGCCGGAAGATCATAGCATTTCACGAGAAGCTTGGAAGAAAAAAGCTTTCTTTGTCTTTGGGATTCTTTCTCCTGCTTTTTTTGTTTATTTTTCCGGTCCCTGTGGTCAACGCGGGGATTTTTTCGTTCTTTGGGAACTTGTTCGGCACTATCGTTGATTCGGAAACCGTTTATGCCGATCTTCAAAAAGCGTCTCTTTTGCAGGCCACAGTTGGTACAAGTTTGAGTTCATCGATTGGTGGCGGCGATATTGGGATCGCCAATAACAGCACCCTTCTTCCGGGAATCGGATCGTTAGATGCTGGCGATACCAAAGAATCAACCCAAAAGAGCGGACAGATAAGCATATATGTTGTCCGTGAAGGCGACTCCCTTTCTCAAATAGCCAAAATGTTTGGCGTAAGCGCGAATACCATTAGGTGGGCAAACGATATCGGAAAGAACGATGTTATCAATGTCGGGCAGACTCTTACTATTCTTCCCGTTTCAGGCGTTGAGTACACGGTGAAGTCGGGAGATACGATAGAAAGTATCGCGAAAAAATTTGATGGCGATGCAATGGAAATTTTGCAATTCAACAGTATTGCCGATGAAAAATCCCTTGTTGCCGGTAGTTTGGTTATTATCCCGGGTGGTGAAATGGCGAAACCGGTGTTAAGTGGGTCATCGAGTTCCGTCACGGCGAGTGCTTCTCATCCGGCCTTGTTTTCTGCCACTTCTCCATCCTACGATGGCTACTATATTCGGCCGATTAGCGGCGGGAGAAAAACGCAAGGAATCCACGGATATAATGCGGTTGACCTTGCCGCTCCGGCCGGAACACCCATCCTCGCGTCGGCATCCGGCGAGGTTATTATAAGTAAAGAAGGTGGCTGGAACGGCGGCTACGGGAATTATATCGTTATTGAACACCCGAATAAAACCCAAACACTCTATTCGCACCTCTCCGGCACGGTTGTAAAGCGCGGTTGGAACGTGGGGCAGGGTCATGTGATCGGCTATGTCGGTTCGACCGGTCGTTCGACCGGCCCTCACCTCCATTTCGAGATCCGCGGTGCGGCCAACCCGTTCTAACAGTTGAGAGCTTGTTGCACGAAACAAAAAGCCTCTTTGCGAGGTATTTTTTGTGCGCCATGCTTGGCAAAATGTTTGATATCGGTTACGCTATTCAACAGAACCTTTTTTGTCCTTTGTGGTCACACGCCATGATCACCCGAGAAGGAGCGCGTCAATGAGATCGATTCCCGAATCAGTAAGACCAGAGAAATTGACAGACATCCCCTTTGTGACATCCGGCAAAGTAAGCGAACTCTATCGGCTCCAGCAAATAGGCAAACAGAGATTACTACTCCGCATGTTCTCGGATCGTGTGAGTGTACACGAGATTGTTCTGCCATTTCTTATTCCCGGAAAGGGTGTGGCGCTCAATGTCATTGACCATTTCTGGAGAGCTCGATTATTGGGTATTCCGCATGATGTCGTCGTCGTTGGTTTTGCCATTGACGAATATTTGCCGGAGCACTTGCGAGGCAGTCCTGATTTGTGGCGGCGCGCCCGCATTGTCATTGAGTGCCAGCCGGTGCTCGCGGAGCTTATCTACCGGGGATACTTGACTGGCACCGCTTTCAAGAGCTATCTCAAAAATGGTATCGTATGTGGACAGCAGCTTCGTCCCGGGCTTATAGAATGGGATAAGATTGTTCCATATCTCTTTTCTCCGACGACAAAGAACAAGTCGGATGGGCACGATGATCCAATGACCATTTCGGGTTTTGTTGCGAAGCATGGGCGCAGAATCATGGTTTTTGCCGGGCCGGTGTTTGGACGAATGCAGTCGATTGCGGCTGAACGCGGACTCATCCTTGTGGATATGAAAATTGAGGTCGGCATCAATTCTTCGGGTAGGATCATGCTGATTGACGAAGCAGGAACTCCTGACGCGGCACGGTATCTTGTTCCAGCCGATTTTGAGACGGCACGCTCTACTGGCGCACGGTCGCCGTCGCTCGATAAGCAGCCAATCCGTGATTATGTATCCGAACATTTGGGTGTTGATGCTGATACGCCGCTTACCGCCGATGTGGTCGCACGAGTGCAGGAGCACATCTATCCATTGTGGCTTACCGACGAAACGGCGAGGCGATACGAAGAACTGTGTCGGCGACTCACCGGAATGACTCCCATGGAGTACCTAGACGCGCTTAAGTCCGCCTCTCTTTGATGAGAACCGCAAACCCGCCCCCTACCGTATTATGGTACAGGGGCGGGTTTTTTATATCTTGGCTATATTTTAAGTTTATGTAAAGGTCGGACATCCACGTGGTTGGGCAAGTTTCTTTATGTTGTGAACGTGAACAACAGCTACTAAAACCGCCTTGGATAGTCCGCACCGTGTATGGCTTATGGAACTATGGAAACCATGAAACTACGTTCACCGCCCGTTATCATAGTTGTGCGCGGTCGTGAGACAAACAAACTTGCGTGTTGCACATATTCTCTTGTTTGGCATTGAGGTGTTGGTTATGTCCTAATCAATTTTTTCCGGCCGATATTGGAGCGCTTCGAGGATGTGTGACTGATCTACCTCGTCCGAGTCGGCGAGATCGGCGATGGTGCGTGCGAGTTTGATGACCTTGTGATACGCGCGCGGAGAAAGATCCATGCGTTTTGCGGCGGCGTTGAGGGTTTCTTTTGTTTTCTCATCGAGCGTGACGATCTCGGCGATGTCTTTAGCGCCCATTTCACTGTTGGTGCGCATCGCGCGCTGGTGTTTTTTGAAACGTTTTTCCTGTCGTGCTCGCGCATTTGTCACTCGTCCTTTGATCCTATTGGTGCGCTCGACATCGCCTTCCGTTCCGCTGGAGAGTTTTTCATGGTCAATTTGTCCTGTCTCAAGCCACATATCAATGCGGTCGGCGATCGGACCGGAAACCTTTCGTTGATAGCGGATGAGGCTTGTCGCGGTGCATACGCATTCTTTCTGTGATCCGTAGTTGCCGCACGGGCATGGGTTCATCGCCGCGATCAGAATGAAGCGCGCTGGGAAAATCTCGCTCCCCCGTGCCCGCGAGATGCTTACCGTGCCGTCTTCGAGCGGTTGGCGCAGGGCCTCGATCACGCGCCGGTCGAACTCGGGAAACTCATCAAGAAAAAGCACGCCGTGATGCGCGAGTGTGACTTCGCCCGGTTTTGGGATTGTGCCGCCGCCAATGAGCGCGACGTGTGAGGATGTGTGGTGCGGCGAGCGAAGCGGCGGTGTTGTAACGAGTCCTTCGCGCAGACTGCCCGCGATTGAGTGGATGCCAGTCGCCTCGATGATCTCGTCAAAGGAGAGTGGTGGCAGAATGTGCGAGAACGCTTTGGCAAGCATCGTTTTTCCTACTCCAGGCGGACCGAAAAGCGCGACGTTGTGTTTACCTGCTGCGGCTATTTCGAGTCCCCGTTTCGCGCTCTCTTGGCCCTTCACGTCGGCAAAGTCGATATCCGTTTCGTTTTCCGCATAAATGATCTCTGTTTTTTCTTGTGGGGCGATTGTGAAATGCGTTTCCCCCCCTTCTTTCTCTCCTTTTGTTTTTTTTCGTGTATCGAGATGGTCGACAAGTTCGCGGAGTGTCGCGCATCCGTATACGCTGATACCCTCAACGAGCGCCGCCTCTTTCGCGTTCTCGCGGGGCAGGAATATTTCCGTGAAACCGGCGCGTTTTGCGGCGATCGTGATTGGGAGCGCGCCTTTTATCGGTCGCAGGTTGCCGTCAAGCGAGAGTTCGCCGAGAAATACTTTGTCTTTCGGGTTAAATTTCAGGTCTTCCGACGAGAGTAGGTATGCAAGCGACATCGGCAAATCAAAAAGTGGACCCTCTTTTTTGATGTCTGCCGGCGCGAGCGATATGACCGTCTTTTGGTTTTTGCTTTTTGGCGAATCAAATCCGGAGTTCTTGATTGCGGCGCTCATGCGGTCGCGCGATTCCTCTACGGCTTTGTCGGGGAGACCGACGACCATGAACGAATTGAGTCCGCGCGTGGTATCAACCTCAACATCAATTATGCGGGCGCCAATACCCGTTGTCTGCGCGGAGTATACTTTCGAGAAACTCATGCGCCTCGGCACTAGTCGTTTAAATGTTTCTTGCAAGTCGCCGACGAAGGATTTGCAGCGAGACGATCCGCTTCGATCTGGCCGTTGCAGACCTCACAGAGCCCGAATTTTCCCTCATCCATTTTTTTCAAAGCTGTTTTGATGTTGTTTAAGCGGTTTTCAAGCTCAACTTCGACGGCATAGCGTTCCTCGTATTCTTCCATGACATCAGCAGATTCGTTCATGTCCGCTCCCGACACATTAAGATCGTTCGGTGTTGGCTCCCAATCTTCGGGATTATTGGGGTTTACGCGTCCGACTCCAGCGAGCGTTTTCTCTATCTCACCAATCTCTTTCTCCATGTTTTTCCTGAGTAAGTCGACATCAGACGCATTTTTTACCTCTTTTTCTTCCATAGATTTATGCGCTAATTATAGCATTCACTCCGGGAATAACAAGCAATTGCACTGGGTCAGTGTATAGTTGACAGTAGACGAGCACTTTGAAAACAATGGGAAACACGAAAATACTGCCAGAAAATGACTGGCTGAAGGAC
>PFQT01000021.1 GCA_002788135.1 Candidatus Yonathbacteria bacterium CG_4_8_14_3_um_filter_46_25 | reverse complement strand
GGCTCCCCCCTGACCCCCCGCCGAAAGGCGGAAAATGAAGGAAAGGAAATTTTTGGTTTGCTCCGCCGCTTCAGAACTCCGAAAAGAGCACTTTAGGTTTATCACTTATGGTTGCTCTTTTCTCCATTCCTCGCGGCGACCCGAGGCGCTTTAATTCGCGTTATTATAGCGGGTAGTTTCCGTCATTACTTTCTTGTGACAATCTTTCAAAATCAGACATTCCAGTATAATCCTTGTGGACATGATTGTCTCTTGAAAAAACAAATTCCTCATCCAAAGACAGCCATAATGCTTTAACTTTTTCGCGCCAACATTCAAGCAATTTATTGAAATCGTCTTGCGGTAATTCATAACATATCTTACGGACACCCTCTTCCGAAGCCTCAACGCTTATTTTGGGGTTGGAGTTTCGCTGGGCGCTAACAAGCTCAAAAGAAAAATCAAATTTCAGTGCGGTCCAGTCACTTTTTATCGGAGTTTCTGATTGTATTTTTGACATAGCTTTGATTTAATTGTTTTCACAAATCATTATTGTGTTTAACTTCCCAGACGACCATTCGGATGTAGAACGACAGCGAAGGGGGTTTGTAGTGGATGTTCCAGCTCCAGAACAAGTGGTTATTGTTTTCAATTTTCCTGAGGAGAATTCCGATGTGGCGTTACAACGCGTGGGAGTATTTGCCACTTTCCACGATTCGTAATCTTCTTGAGCTTTGTTACTTATAGCATTGAGTTCGCTGGCGACTCCCTGAACAATAGAAACATATCTGAATGCAGAATCAATACCAGTTTTATAGCTGGAATCAACACTGCTAACTTTTCGCTCAACAGATGAATTCAATTGGTCAAGTTGTAAAATGATAGAGCGAATTTTTTGATGATGCGCATCATAAAGAGCAACCGCCTCTTCATGCTGACCGCTTTTTGTTTTTTCCCGTCCCAGTTCAACAGATTCAATTTCTTTCTTTATTGCCTCTTGAAGCGCCGAGTAGGAGCTTGCGTATTCTGACACATCGCTTCTCCCTCTCTTTACAGAATCAAGAACTATCTGGAGAGATTTCTTAAGTAACCCCGAGCCACTTTCGCACGCTACTTTTATTTTTTCAATTTCAATATCCCTTTCACGTTCAATTTGGACAATCTTTTCCGCAAGTTCTTTCTCTTGAGTAACGGCACTTTCTTCTTGTCCGTACGCCCTTCTGCTATCTATAGTTTTTTGATAAATACGTTTATATTCTTCAATCTGATTGTTATAAGTTGTATTTATGCGCGCCACATCTTCAACTGTGCTAGCACTGCAATCTGTAATAGATGAGATTGATTCTTCTAAAATTTTTATGCGTCCATCTACAAACCGGAGTTCAGACTCTAAAAAAATACGCTTGTTTGTTTCTACCGCACCGTAAAGCTTTTCCCAATTTCTTTTTGCATCTTCGAGCAAGGATACTATTTGCGCGATAATGTTTATATCACTCTGCTTTATTTCCTCAGTATTTAATTTGTCCTCAGTAGTTTTCCCTTTTTTCAAAATCTCCTCCAGTGTTAATGTTTTTGACTCCTCGGTAACCGTATTCTTATCGTTAGGAAGACGATATTTTTCCAGATCAATGGTGTCTTTGGGGTTATTCTTACTTTCTTGCTCCTCTTCCTTTGCGCGCAAATCAGCCACTTCTTGCCGTAATTGCTCAATTTCACCTTTCAGTTCGATAACTTGTCGCGTTGCTTCCTCTTGTCCGCGCTTGCTCGCCTCAATTGCTCTCGATATTACTCCCCGTGCTTCCTCTGGGATTTTTTCCAAAACCTCGGACAGCACCTCTTGATGTTTTGAAGTGTTGTCTGCAATTGATGTGAATAATTTCTCGGCGCGCTCGTTGTCTTTTATCTTTTTTGACGATTCTGTCGCGAGATTTATTTTTGCTTCGTAATCGGCAAGCGCGGTTTCAACCGCTTTGGAATTTTCGCTTTCTGCGGCGGCTTTCGCTTGTTCTAACCGCCGCTCTGCGTAGCCTAGTGCTTTCTCCGCTTTTTTCTCGGAGTTAAAGGTGAAAAAGAGATTTATGTTTTCAAAAGTGGTGGTGATTCCGTACCAAAAACTGCCCGGCGTTGGTCCGACGTCTGTCTGTGCTAACGCCGGAGTGGGAACGACAAAAGCGAGTGAGATAAATAGTATTGATAATATAGTTAGTTTTTTCATATCTCTATTTTACAAAATAGTTTAAATCCTTTCCGTATAACTTGGCGAATTTTTGTAATTCTAAAATATCCAACCTCTGTTCGCCAACTTCAACACGGGATACATACGACTGTGTGCGCTTTAACTTCTTGGCGACATCTATCTGTCGTAAACCTGCCTCAAGCCGAGCCTTTCGGAGTTTTCCGACAAAATCGCCGTATTCCTTTGTTCGTATTGTATCTACCATAATACTATCAGCGTATATGCTTGATTGCAATACCTAAACTTTGCATATTGTGATATGCTAGAAATTGAAGCGGCGGAGCAAACCAAAAATTTCCTTTCCTTCATTTTCCGCCTTTCGGCGGGGGGTCAGGGGGGAGCCGCAAAAAAATGGAAGGAAA
>PFQT01000013.1 GCA_002788135.1 Candidatus Yonathbacteria bacterium CG_4_8_14_3_um_filter_46_25 | reverse complement strand
TGCTGCTATTCTCTTGCAAGAAAAACTGGTACTATGATTTCTCGTGATGCCGACTCAATACTATTCGTCTTTGTTTTCATGGTCACGCGACCACGGTAACCAATTTATGAGCTATCCAGTGGGAGTTGGGTAACAATTTCAATGAGTTAGAACGGCCAGTTGAAAAAAGGACTGGGTGGTGCTATAGTATCTGGTGTTTTTAACAGGAAATTCCGAGATTTTTATCATGGATTCGATACAAAAAATACGTGACGCTGAAAAAGAGGCGGCAAGGCTGGTGGAGACGGCGAAAAAGAGGTCGGATGATATTGTGCGCGCCGCCGAAGAAGACCAGCGTAAAAAGCTCGCCGCATTGGACGATATCCTCAAAAAAGAAGCGGCGGAAACACACGACCAACAAAAAAAACGGCTGGCGACCATGTACCGATCCATCATGGAGAATGGCAAGGTGGAAACCGCGAAGATTCTTGAGAAAGCGCGGGGGGCGTATGACAAAGCCAAAAAAATGGCGCTTGAATAAGCGGATTACCACAATATGGCGATCATCGAAATGCAAAAATTGAGGCTCTCTCTCCACGACAAAGCGGTCGATGTCTTGAACGCGATCCAAAAACAAGGTTTCGTGGAATTTTCAGAGATCAGCGAGCAAAAACGGAAATATCTTGAAACAAAAGAAAAAACCACTTTCGAATTTGACTACGTAAGCAACCGGCTCGATTTTGCGGTAAATTTTCTTTCCCGTTATGAAAAGCCGGGCGGAAAACTGGAGCGGATGTTCGAGGGGAGCAAAGTGCGCGTTACCGAAGAAGAAATGGAAGAAGCGACACGTTCGTTTTATTTCAATGATTTAGTAGAAACGGCGCAGAATATCGAAGAAAAGATGAACGACGACCGCGCGAAGATGAAAGCACTCGACGAAGAAGCAAAAATCCTTGCCGGATGGGAAAATCTTGATACTCGTTTGGCACTCGGCACGAATACCGCAACAACGCAGACGATCTTTGTGGTCGAAAAAAAAACACCCGCGGAAACGCTTCACGAGATATTGCTCGGAAAAAATACCCCGCACCATATCGAGAGGGTTGGCGAACATACGTTTACGCTGATATGTTTTACGGACGAGAGAGAATCCGTCGACAACACGTTGCGGGAATACGAATTTGAAACGATAACGTTGCCGAAACGGCGAGGAACGCCGAAAGAAGAGCTCGAGCGGATACGCCGCGCAAAGGCAAAGGTTGCCCGCAAGATGGAGTTCAGAGAACAGTACGCCACCGGACTCACGAAACATCTCCCGAAGCTGAAAATGATGAGCGACTCCATCTTTTGGAAAAAACAAAAGCACGATGTGGCAAGCGGCGCCACAAGAACGAAAAACGTACTCGTGTTCGAGGGGTGGTGCCCCAGGAAACGTTTTGATGAACTCAAGAACGTTATCGCGGAACATACCGACCTTTTCGCGCTGGAGCCGATCAACCTCGACGAAGGAGAAGAACCGCCTGTTGAGATTGAAAATCGAGGGTTCGTAAAACCGTTCGAGAATGTTACCCGTCTCTACGGGCTTCCCGGGTATAACGATGTCGATCCGACCGTATTTTTGTCGGGGTTCTTTTTTATCTTCTTCGGCCTTGCGCTTACAGATGTTGGTTATGGAATCGTCCTCGCGCTCGTGACCGCGTTTATCATCAAACGCTACCACGTTCCGGACGATCTGCGATCGTTCCTGCGCCTGCTCATGTTTGGCGGCATAGCAACCGCCGTGATCGGGGTATTTTTCGGAGGATACTTTGGTATTGATATGAAATACATGCCGGCGTGGGTTCAAAGTATCCAGCAATTCGATCCGATAAAAGATCCAATTCCCGTTTTCTATCTGTCGCTCGCGCTTGGTGCGGCGCAAATAATGTTCGGCATCGCGCTCAAGATCGTTCGGGAGGCAAAAAATAACGCGCTGGTTGACGGCATACTCGACCAGGGGCCATGGCTTGCCGCATTCTTTTCGTTGATCCTCTTCGGAGGGAATAAACTCGGCTACCTCGGAGGCGCCCAAACTCCGTATGTATGGTTTATATACGCGTCTCTCTTTTCATTGGTGCTCACCCAAGGCAGAAAAGAAAAGAACATCATTATGAAACTGCTCAAGGGAGTTTTAAGTTTATACAATTCCGTCGGTTTCTTCTCTGACATTCTTTCATACTCACGCCTTCTTGCGCTCGGGCTCGCAACCAGCGCGCTTGCGTTCGCGGTCAACCTCATCGCGCAGATGGTGAAAGGAACGCCGTTTGTCGGGCTCCTTCTTATGGCCATGATTCTCGTCATAGGCCACCTCTTTAACATGGTGGTCAACATCCTCGGCGCATTCGTTCATGGCGCCCGCTTGCAATTTGTCGAATTTTTCGGTAAATTTATCATCGGCACGGGAAAGAATTTCCGTCCGTTCAAACGGGAAGAACGCTATGTTATCGTATATAAATAGACTTTCGCCCGACGCAAGAGATTAGAAGAATTAATTTTTTATAGTATGGAACTATCACTGGGTGTTTTGCTTGTATTTTCCGGAGCGGCGATAACCGCCCTCCTCGGTTTTATCGGATCGGCAATAGGCATGGAACAGGCGGGGAAAGCGGCCGCGGCGGTAACAGCCGAAAAGCCTGAATTGTTCGGAAAGGTGCTTCTTATGCAAGCGCTCCCGGGGTCGCAAGGGATATACAGTCTCGTGGGAGCATTTTTGGTGCTGAACTTTTCCGGCATCCTCGGAGCACAAGAAGCGGTGAATATTTCGACATCTGTCGGACTTCAGTATTTGATAGCGGTTCTCCCGCTCGGAGTTTCGGCTATCTTCTCCGCTCTTTTACAGGGACGAGTCGCCGTTGCCGGCATTTCGACCATAGCAAAAGACGGGGCACTCACCACGAAAGCGATGATATTGGCGGCAATGGTCGAAACGTGGGCGATCTTCGGAATGCTCATCAGTTTCATCTTGCTTACTTCAGTCAAGTAAGGAAACACGCGGCACGCGATTCTCGCGAAAAGCAATGGCTCTTATCGATCTGACAAAAAAAATACACGCTGACGCGGCGCAACAGTCAGACCGCATCATTGCGGAAGCGAATGCTCGCGCAAAAAAAACACAAGAAGAAACAACGGCGAAAAGTGAACTGGCGCGTGCTTCTTTTGAGGCAGAAATGAAAAATAATATTGAGGAAAGCGAGAAAAGGATAACGGCAAGCGCGTACAAAGAGAACAAGGCCGCCCTTGAAAAAGCGAAGCGTGAGCTTCTTGACAAGGTATTCGAGGGTGCACTTGCGACACTCGAAGAACTCGACAAGGATGCTTACACGCAAAAACTTTTTTCATTATTCGAATGTGTGCCACACGAAAACACGATCACAGTCATTCACGCGCCAAAAAACCGAATCACTGAAACAAGAGAAGCGGCAAAGAAGGCCGTGTTCGCTCTTGATGTCATCGCGGATGAAAACATAACCGGAGGCGCCATTATGAAGGGAGATCGTTTTGAGTATGATCTTACGTTCAAGACGGTCATTGACGGGAAAAAGCGCGAGAGCGAGTCGCACATTGCAGAAATTCTTTTTTCATAAACGCGTAAAAATATGGATTATATTTATGCGGGAACTCGAGCCAAAGTATTGAAACAGAAACTCCTCTCGGAAACACAGACCGAGCGGCTTTTCGGCGCAAAAAGCGTTGCTGAAACGTTCAAAGTGCTACAAGACACCTTCCTTGCTCCCTATCTTGCCAAGCATGAAAAAACCGATATCACTGAAGCACTTGATGAATGTATCGTTGATACGAAAAAGTTACTTAAATCAATCGCTCCCCAGCCGGAGATCCTCGATGTTCTTTGGGTAAAATATGATTACCATAACCTCAAAACGATCATCAAAGGAAAACGAATGGGTCTGGGGAATGAAGATATCACAAACTTGTGTTTTAGTGCCGGCATATACGCTCCTGAGCAAATCCTTCGTGAATACGAAAAAGGCGACCTCCGCGCGCTCAACTACCATTTTCACGAGGCAATGGAGGAGGCGGAACATTCGGAACGGAGATACGGAATAGATGTGGCAATGAACACGCACTACTTCAAGACGATCAAGACGATCGCAGACAAAACAAAAGATACATTCTTGCGTATGTTCGTTGCTTTGCTCGTTGATACATTTAATATCAAGACCGCCTTGCGCTCAATCTCTCTTGAAGAACTCGCTGGAATGGAAACATTCGTCGACGACGGCACGTTTTCAAAAGACGACCTCGCGACAACAGACAATGTTTTCAAAAATATCGGCAAGATCGGCGGCGTTACCATGTGGACACGCGTCATCGATCACTATAAAACAACCGGGAATTATGGCTTGATCGAAAAAACCATCGATGAATACATCACTCAATTCTTAATGGAACGAGGGCGAGAGGTGACTTCGCCCGCTCCGCTTTTTTCCTATTTCACCCGGCTAAAAAACAACGCGCGGATCATCGGATCGATTGTTGCCACAAAACGATCTGGAATGAACGAAAAAGAACTGCGCGCCGTCATGCGCCGCGTATATAATTAGAATCCATGACAAATACAGCATACAAAATAGCGATCATCGGGCCGAAAGAGGTTATTTTCGGTTTTAAAGCACTAGGCGTGGTCCCGTTCGATGCCGAAAATGGCGAGACGGCGTTACATGTTTTACAGGAAATAAGAAAAAATGCTGAAAACACTGAAAAAGGTTCCGCGTATGCGGTCGTCATCATCGTTGAAAATATTGCCGAAGAGATCCCCGCCGACGAGTTTGAGAAGGTGTGCCGCGGCGCTCTGCCGGCAGTGATTGCCCTCCCAGGACTCGAAGGATCGCGAGGTATCGGTATCGCAAAGCTCAAACGCTTGGCGGAACGGGCGGTCGGATCCAATATACTCGGATAGAGAAAGTCCTCTTTATACTTATTTCTCTTTTGAATGATTGTGATGATATGGTTCGAAGTTGATCAGCTCGCCAATAAGCTCTTGCGATGATTGGCCGCGATAACAGAGCGCTCGATCATCAACATAAACGGTGGCCACCGGTTTCCCGCGATTTAGATTATCAAACTCCGGATTTGTGTTAAAGTAATCAGCAGGGATATTGTTCTGAGCGCAATAGTCGCGAAGGAAGTCGGTGCTCCTTGTGGAATAGATAATGATGGTATGCCCCATCTCTTTCAAACGCCGTACAGCGTCCACCACTTCATGATTGACGTTATTGTGGTACCCGTTGCCCTTGAATGATCCGTGCGGAAGGCCGATAACGCCGTCAAAATCGAACGCGAAAATTCTTTTATGTTTCATGGCTAGATTATTCTAACAGAAATACTTTCCCCATGAAAATGTGGAAAAAAATTATATTTTTATCGGGCAAACATGATGATGCAAACAATAGTGAAAATTCTCATATGGGAGTGTTTGCAAAAAACCGTCCAGTACGTATAATGAACCCCGGAAAAGCCACTATGGCTTTTCTCTTTTTGCCCGAAAAAAGCTTTTAAACATCATTTTTATACTAAAATATGGAGCAAGAACACAGCACCGGAAGCATTAAAAGGATCACTGGCCCTCTTGTACAGGCAAGCGGCATGCAAGGGGCAAAAATGTATGAAGTGGTAAAGGTTTCCAAAGAAAAACTCCTGGGTGAGATCATTGAGCTTGATGGCGATGTTGCCTCAATACAAGTATACGAAGAGACCGGCGGAATCGGTCCGGGCGAACCGGTATACCGAACCGGAAAGACAATGTCGGTTGAACTCGGTCCGGGGCTCTTGGAATCCGTCTACGACGGAATCCAGCGGCCACTGAAAGCGATCAGGGAACAATCAAACTCCCACTTCATTACCAGAGGTATAGAGGCTCATGGAATCGACCGAATGAAGAAATGGATATTTAAGCCGGTTGCAAAAATGGGTGACGCTGTTTCCGAAGGAGATATTCTGGGAGAGGTTGAGGAAACAACGTTGATCACGCACAAAATAATGGTGCCTTTCGGAGTTTCAGGAACACTTGAGGAAATAAAAGAAGGATCGTTCGTTGTTGAGGATACGGTAGCCGCCATAAAAACGGCAAACGGGAACGTACCCGTTTCCATGATCCAATACTGGCCAATTAGAAAACCTCGGCCAACAAAAGGGAAAATATTTCCTGATGAACCGATGATCACCGGCGGCAGATCAATTGACACATTCTTTCCCATCGTCAAGGGCGGCGCGGGATGTATCCCGGGTCCTTTCGGCGCGGGAAAAACCGTGACCCAGCAATCGATCGCCAAATACTGCGACGCGCAAGTAATTGTCTACATTGGCTGTGGCGAACGAGGCAACGAAATGACCGAGGTACTTGATGAATTCCCGCATCTTATCGACCCGAACTCGGGCGAACCGCTTATGAAACGAACCATCCTTATCGCCAACACATCAAACATGCCCGTTGCCGCTCGCGAAGCGTCGATTTATACCGGCATCACCATCGCCGAATACTACCGCGATATGGGATACTCGGTCGCGCTCATGGCCGATTCAACGTCGCGCTGGGCTGAAGCGATGCGTGAAATATCCGGCAGAATGGAAGAGATGCCCGGAGAGGAAGGATACCCTGCATATCTTGCTTCGCGTACCGCTGAATTCTATGAACGAGCCGGGTCGGTCATTTGTCTCGGAAGCGATGGAAGGAAAGGGGCGCTCACAGCGATTGGCGCCGTCTCGCCTCCGGGGGGAGATTTGTCAGAACCGGTATCGCAATCAACCTTGCGGGTTACAAAATGTTTCTGGGGACTCGACGGATCGCTTGCGTACAAGAAACATTTCCCTTCAATCAACTGGCTCTCGTCATATTCGCTTTATGTCGATAACATCAAACAATACTGGCGCGATCATGTTGCCAACGACTACCCGGAAGTGAGAGTAAGCGCCATGGAACTCCTTCAAAACGAAGCAAAGCTTTTGGAAATTGTCCGCCTGGTAGGAATGGAGGCGTTGTCGAACGAAGAAAAGCTGACCATTGAGATCGCCCGATCGATCCGCGAAGACTTCTTGTTCCAAAACGCATTCGACGTGGATGATGCATATACGCCTCCAAAAACACAATATGAGATACTCAAGTCGATTATGAGCGTCTATCGCGAAGGTCTTGCCGCTATCACATCCGGCGAATTTGAGTTTTCCGATTTTAAAGCGCTTGATACGATAAAAAACCTCGGGACATTGAAGAATATCAAAACTGATGCCGAATTTGAAGCATTCCGAAAAAAAGCTCACGAAGAGATAGCGCAATTAACGGTGCCAGCATAATTCAGAGAATCATCATGCCTAAAATCATACAAAAAGAATACAAAACCGTAGAATCTATCACCGGTCCGATCATGATCGTGGGGAGTGTCGAGGGAGTTAAATATGATGAGATCGTCGAAGTTGAAGTCCCTGGCGAAAAGGAACCAAGGATGGGAAAAGTACTCGAAGTATCCGAAGGGAGAGCCGTTGTACAGATGTTCACCCCGACCACCGGATCTCAGATCAAGGATACCAAAGTGCGCTTCCGTGGCGAAACACTCAAGATCGGAGTATCGAAAGATATTCTCGGAAGAATCTTCACCGGAGGCGGAAAAGTTCTTGATGGCGGTTCAGAGATTATACCTGAAAAGAAGATTAATATCGGCGGAGCGCCTATCAATCCATTCAGTCGCCAGTACCCGAATGACTTTATTCAAACGGGAATCTCCGCCATTGATGTCATGAACACCCTTGTGCGCGGACAAAAACTCCCGATATTCTCCGGCGCGGGACTCCCCCACAACCGCCTTGCAGCGCAGATCGCGCGACAAGCAAAGGTGACCACTGGAGAAGAATTCGCGATCGTATTCGCAACCATGGGAGTCACCTTCGAAGAAGCCGAGTATTTCAAAAAAGAATTCGAAAAAACGGGAGCACTTTCGCGGAGCGTTCTCTTTTTGAACACCGCCGCCGATCCGGTCGTAGAACGCGTCGCCACGCCACGATTTGCCTTGACGGTTGCCGAATATCTTGCGTTCGAACGAGACATGCATGTTTTGGTTATACTTACCGATATGACCAATTACGCGGAAGCGCTTCGTGAAATTTCCTCAGCCCGAAAAGAAGTTCCGGGGCGCCGAGGATATCCGGGATATCTCTACACAGACTTCTCGACCATATACGAGCGCGCCGGAAGAATCAAGGGGAGGAACGGCACCATCACCCAAATCCCCATTCTAACCATGCCCGACGATGACAAAACGCACCCAATCCCCGACCTCACCGGATACATCACCGAGGGGCAATTCATTGTATCCCGAGAGCTCAACACCAAAGGTATCTACCCGCCCGTTGATGTGCAAGGATCGCTTTCGCGCCTCTGGTCCGCGGGTGTTGGCGAAAATAAGACGCGCGGAGATCATGCACAATTGAAAGACCAGCTCTACGCCTCATACGCGCAAGGAAAAGAAACTAGAGAGCTTGCGGTCGTTCTTGGAGAGTCCTCGCTCGATGAAACCGACAAAGCGCATCTTAAGTTCGCCGATGCTTACGAGCAAGAGTTCTTGCGGCAAGACGAATACAAAGAGCGAACGATAGCCGAATCGCTCGATATCGGATGGAAATTGCTTAAACTGCTCCCCCGAGAGTCGCTAAAGCGAGTAAAACCTGAAATGATAGAGAAATATATGGCGTAATACCTCTTATTTTTTTGTTCTTGTTCATCTTCTATGATCCTCAAAGTAACACCAACTCGAATAACGCTTCTCATTCTCAAAAAAGATCTTCGCGTTGCTGAAAAGGGATACAATCTCCTAAAGAACAAGCGCGATGGACTGATGAAGCACTTTATGTCCACCATACGGCAAACAAAAGACCTGAGAGAGACCGTTGAAGAAAATCTCGGTACGGCGTTTGCGATGTACGCGATTGCCAGTTCCTTAGTACACAAAAAAACGACCGAAGTCGCCTTTCTCATTCCCGGTGTTTCGATTGATCTTGATGTAAAAGTAAAAACGATTATGTCAGTACCCGTGCCGAAATTTGAGATTAAGAAGCAAGGAAACGCTTTTTCCTACGGCATGCTTGAAACGAGCGGAGATCTTGATAACGCCATAAAGAGATTTGAAAACGTTATCACAGATATCATCAAACTTGCCGAACTTGAAAAAACCGCGGAAAATTTGGCTGAAGAGATCGAACGCACCAGACGGAGGGTGAGCGCGCTCGAGAACACTCGCATACCGAACCTCAAGGACACTATCCGTTTCATCACCGGAAGACTTGAAGAACACGCACGCGATGCTATTGTTTCAACAATGCGCGTCAAAGCGATGATCGTACAAAAAGAAAAAGAGAGCTTGCTTAACCCAAGGCCTTGAAAACAGCAGGACGCTCATTGAGCACTCCATCAACCTTTTCGACGATCTCATTGAGCGAGTAGTTTGCCTTTATCATAAAACCAACCGCGCCGAGCATTTTTGCCTTATCAATATCATTCTGTTGACCCAGATTACTGAGAACGATAACAGGGACCGTCTTCATCCTGTTATCAGTCTTAAGGTGCGACAATATTGAAAAACCGTTCTTCTCTCCTGGTAAAATGAGATCAAGAAGAATGATATCGGGTTTCTCTTCGTGGAGCACATCCATACTCTCTTCATAATCGATTGCGCTTTTAACCCGGAAACCTTTGCTTAAGAACTTTCTTACCATCGTTTCTCTCAAGAGACGGTCATCCTCGACAATGAGAACCTTCGGACCTTGATTGGTTGGCGTTTTTTCAAATCCTTCGCCGACCACAACTTCCGAATATGTCATTGTGGTCGCGATCTCACCTTGTTTCTGCGCGGCAATGTCCATATTGCACTCCTTCAGCGCGCTGTTAATATCACCGTCCTCCCAGCCGTTTGCGAGCATCTCTTCTTTTATCGTTGCAAAATCACGACCGCTTATGGCGGCGTTTCTTATATAATCAAGCAATTCTTTGGTTACCATAAAAAATTTCAATTAACCGATCAAGGATATGACTCGCTTAACGATTTCATCGAGAGTAAAGTTCGATTTTATCATGAAATCAACGGCACCAAGAGTGGCCGCGCGCTGTTTATCATTTTCTTGACCTAAGTTACTTAGAACAACAACCGGAACAGCGGCAAGCTGCGGGTCTTTTTTGATCTTTTCCAAGATCGAAAATCCTCCCTCTCCGGGTAAAATGAGATCAAGAAGAATGATCGCGGGATGCCAACCGCTATCAAAAATATCGAATGTTTCTTTTGAATTCACCGCGTTTTTCACGTCAAAACCGACACTTATCATTTTCTTGACAACAATCTCATGAAGGAATTTGTCGTCCTCGACAATGAGGACTTTTTTTGCGCCATTCGGAGCAGTCTTTCCCATGGACTTTTTACCATCTCTGGTTTCGACAAATCCTTCAAAAAAGCGCTCAATCTCATCCTTGCCATATCCGCTCCGCCGAAGACCTCCCTTAATACTCTCAATGCTTTCCCCCTGCTTGATTGCTTGTCGAATATATTCAGTTACGCCACTGTTGTTGGTATTCATAAATATCACATTATCATAACAAAAAATGATTGGCCTGTTAAGCTCCCGCTATAGCTCATGAATTACGCACAAGTGTATGAACCGTCCGGATTGGATACGCCGTTGATATTCTCTCCTTTTCAAAACGCACTGGAATAACAAGATTTCTCTGTTTCTTGATGCGGGCCGATGCACATCCTCGAAAACAAGCACCGAATACGATCACAAACGCATCCGCGATGCCGCCGCCGACGATGTCATATTTCCAAACATCCAATACCGAGAAGCCGCTCATGCACAAAACGAGTTCGGAAACATTTAGTATTAGACCTGCTTTTTTAATTATTCAAAACGCTTTTCACTTTCTCGAGTATTTCATCGAGAGTAAAATTCGCTTTGACCATAAAGTCGTAAGCTCCGAGCTCTATCGCTTTATCAATATCCTCCTTTTGTCCCAAATTGCTTAAAATAATCACTGGAATTGCCGCCAGATTCTCGTCATTCTTTATTTTTACCAAAACTGAAAACCCGTCCTCTCCGGGTAAAATGAGATCAAGAAGAACGACTCTGGGCTTCCACCCATTCGCGTTATGCAATATATCAAGCGCCCCGCGAGAATCGATTGCGCTCTTTACCTCGAATCCTTCATTAAAGAGTTTTCCCACCAAGAGGTCCCTCAAAAACTTATCGTCCTCAACAACAAGAATCGGCTCCTTATCATTACTTGAAGCGGATCCATGCGCCGCACCGATAGGTTTTTTTGAATAAGTGTTGCGCGTGCCACCTACCGCTTTTGCTTCTTTTTTTTCAGCATGAGAATTTTCATTCTGGGTGCCGGAGCCAAGAACTTTCTCGATTTTCCCCATCACTTCGCCGGGATCAAAAACCGCTTTTACCAGAAAGTCTCGCGCGCCGAGTTCTCTCGCGCGTTCAATCTCAACCGGCTGGCCTGAATTCGAAACCACGATGACAGGAATCTTGTGGAGCTTCTCGTCTTTGCTCATCTCTTCAAGCACTTCCATCCCGTCTTTCCGTGGCATAAGGATGTCAAGCAGGACAAGATCGGGAGCGTACTCTGGCATCACTTCGATCGCTTCCTGCCCATCAAAAGCGCCCTTGACCGCATAGCCGCTCTTTTTCAGCTTTTCCATTAAAACATCCCTCAGCACGCTGTCGTCTTCAACAACCAATATCTTTTTTTGTGTCATGAAAATTACATTTAATACTCGGAAATCTCTCCTTCTTTCGGAACAAACGACTCATCAAGCGGAAGCGTGAAAGAAAAAGTAGATCCTTTACTTTCCTTAGATTCTACCTTGATAGTGCCGCCATGTCTAGTAATAATGTTCTTCACAATGAACAGGCCGAGTCCTGAACCTTCCGTTTGCAGATGAATAACATTTTTTGCGCGAAAAAATTTTGAGAACAGACGATTGATCTGTGATTCAGGGATTCCAACCCCTTCATCACTGACTTTTACTTCAATGTTCGCGGAATCCTTTTTTGACAGCATGACAACAACCTTGCCTCCGGCGTTCGTGTATTTCACTGCATTATCAATAAGATTTTGTATGGCAAGCGAAAGTTTATCGGGATCAAACATGAACTCTTCGATCGGGTCAGGCGGCGTTTCAAATTTTAAAATGACTCCTTTTTCTTTCGCCACCACCTTCAGATTATCAACAACAAGAGAAATCGTTTTTAAAATATCATTCTTCGAGAACTTATACCCAAAACGCCCATCCTCGATCCTGGCAACATTGAGCATGTCATTCACCAAGGTGATCATTTTTTCATTGGTCTCATACCCACGTTCGAGAAGTTTCCGCTGTGCAGGGTTCAAGAGACCGAGATCGCCGTTAATGACCAGACTAATCACCCATTTTACCGCCGAGAGCGGTGTTCGAAGCTGGTGAGCGGCAATCGAGATAAATTCACTTTTTCCTCGCGATATAATACGTTCTCTAGTGATATCGCGCAGTACCTTGATAAATCCTTTGCGCGTATCGGATTCTGAACCGATTATAGGTGCGGTAATGACCTGAACCTCTCGATCGAACGGATAATGAATGACCACCTCGTTAACGCTAACACCCTCTTTAATTCCCGATGCTGTGCTTTTTACTTTTCGCACTACGTCTGAAAGCGCCGGATAAGAAACAATGGAGAGCGATTGCATGCCCGGTGTTTCAATGTCTTTCGGGCTTATTTTCCGCCCGACAACATCTTCTCGTTTTATTCCAAGAATATCTTCCGCCGCTCGGTTGACACGCAACACGGTAAAATCACTTGAATACTCAACCAGACCGCTCGTAAGATTTTCAATGACCGCCTCTGTGTGCACTTTTGCCCGACGTAACTCCTCTGTTTTTTCACGCACATCATTTTCGAGTTTCTTCGAGTACTCTTCCGTCATGGTGCGCTTCTGACCTTCCGCCTTTTTCACCGCCTCGACCCTTCTCTCCTCACTTTCCTTCCTTGTTTTCTCCATTTCCTCCAGATCGTCGATCATAAGCGCAAGTCCTACCAGAAGCTCTGTGAACTCATCTTCTTCCCTCGGAATTTTGATCTTGGTGCTAAATACCCCCGTTGCGGTCCTCTGAAGAATCGGCGTTAGGGTTGCTAACTTTTTCGCCGTGTTTATTTTGTAGTCTTCAAGCTCCTTCTGATCGGTAATGTCGCGGAAAACAAGAATTCCACCCCGTTTCCCGTTAATGGATATCGCTTTCGCGGAAACGAACACCGGAAATTTCCTTCCGCTTTGAGATTCAAAATACACTATGCGCCCATGCGGTGTGCTAAAAGTTCTCCCTTGTTCGAAAATAACATATGTTATTGTTTCTTGCTCACTGAGAAATTTTTTGTCTAAATAAATGCTGAAAGTTTTATCAATATGTCTTCCTATTAATTCCTCGCTCGTGTAGTCCAAAAGGAGTGTCGCGTGCGGATTAACGCTCATGATTTTTCCTTTCTCGTCAAAGAGCATCAGCCCTTCAGCAATAAATGAAAGTAGAACTTTCGTTTCGGAGGAATTCATATTACACAAAAATATCAAACGGTTTCGTTTGCTTCTCCGTCACGTATGCCTTTGATAAAATCGCGACATTTCTTTTCAAGATATGGCGGTATCTTTGGTAGATTATGCGCCGCGGCGGCATGCTCGGCGGCAAGTTTTATAACCTCATCCTCCGTATCCGCCTCAAAGACACCGTCGCATTCGACTCCGACATTTTTACAAGTAAGTTTTTTCATGGTAAAAAATATGCTGATAAAGTTCGACGATATTGTTATTCCAGAAGCCACCGCGTCGCTTCTTCCTTCGAAGAGAAAAATTTCATATGCTTTCTGTTTGTTGCCGCGATCACGAATGACGCGAGTGTTCGAACAAATACGTTTCCACCGAACAAAGCCGTTTTTTTGATATGCGGATTCTGTAAAAATTTAACCCATATCTTCCTCGCGGCCGATGAAAATGTCATTGAGCGTTGGAGATCGATGATGACGCGAGACGCGGCACCGGAGTCAAGACATACACTTCCCCCTTCATTGAGCCGTATCGCTTCTTTTTCGTCAACAGGCATCGTAAGAGTATAGTAAAGAATGCCGTTTTCGCACCAAAATTCATTTTTATTCCCTTTCGCGTTTTCGTCCATGATATTCTGTTGCTTCTATTCTACCACACTGAAAGTGAAAAAAGAAGTGTCTGTAACAAAAAATATGGCGGAACGCTTTCGAATGCCTGCCAGAGGTCAATTCTCGCATATATAGAAACCGGAAACCGCCCCGTCACAATCAATTAGTGTTCCGCGAGCGGCCAACTTTCGCGGAAATATTGAAACTATATCCAACTTATCCTAAGTGTCGTATCACCGCCCATCAATCACCGACCCGACACACTCGTCGCCGAACCGGCCGATGTCTTCAATACCGACGACCTTAATGCAAAGCCCCTGTTCCCGCGCAAGCACCACCGCCGCCTGATCGGCGAATTTCAAGTTTTTTTCAATCACTTCCGAGGCGGTAATACTCTCAATTTTCATTGCATTCGTGTTTTTTCGCGGATCGGCCGTGTAGAGACCATCCACGCCGTCTTTTGCCATGACGAGCATTCCCGCGCCGATCTCAAGCGCGCGCTGTACCGCCGCCGAATCGGTCGTAAAGAACGGCACGCCGAGTCCCGAGGCAAAAATGACAACTCGCCCTTTTTCCAAGTGCCGAATCGCGCGTTTCGGGATATAACCCTCGCAGACCTGCGCCATCGCGACCGCCGAGGACACCCGCGTCACAATCCCTTTGCTTTCAAAGTAGTCGCGAAGGACGAGAGCGTTTTGCACCGTCGCCAGCATCCCGACATAATCCGCTGTCGCGCGCTCGATCGCAAGCCAGCCCGCAAGATCGCGCCCGCGAAAGAGATTCCCCCCGCCGACGACGAGTGCGATCTGGTTGCCCGTCTCAAGAAGCGACTTGATCTGCGCGGCGATACGCTCGAGCGCGCCCTCGGAGAACTTCCGTTCCCCTTCTCCCAAGCTCCCGCCGGATAATTTGATGAGTATTCGCATATCACGCCATTATACACCAACCATACCAAACAAAGGACCGACCTTCGCGGCAGATCGTTTCCGCAATGGATTCCTGCCATTTTCTACGCTATTTGTACCGAAAAAGGTCCGACCTTTTACAGCTTTTGTGCTTGACACAACGGCAGGGGGGTAATATGAGGACATTATTAATTTTTACCTATCAAACTTGTGAATTACGAAAGATCAAACGAGGAACAATCAAAAGAATATCGTGATACGTTAGCCGGCAAAGTTAAGGATATGCGGAACTCAAATCCAGAGAATCCAGAACAGGCACGGGCAAAGGCAGGAGGGTATCTTGAAGCAGTAAAGAAACATGACAAAAATTACGACCTTGCCCTAAAATCGCATCTTGAAACTCAAAAATCACATCTTGAAGAAAATGAGATTATTGCAGACTCACGTTGGCAAGAGAAGGCCATGGCTGAAGATAAATTCAATGATGATTTGGTGGACGAGTACATAAAAGAAGGGAAAAGGAAACACAGCAGTAGTGTCGCATTGCAGAAAACAGATGAGAAAGGTTACATTGACAGAGAAGCCGTCGGTCAAGAGCTTATGGATAGTCTTAAGGCGATAGATGAAGCATATGAAAACGGGGTCGTCCTTGGTGATAATTTTCCCTTTGACTATCTTCATGAAAAAATTGATTGGACTAAATATGATAGCCAAGCTCTGCAGAAATATGTTGATGAGCTTCAAGAGAGGATAGGGAGAATTAGGTATGTCTTTTCGCAAGAAAATTTGACTACAAAAAGAGGTAAATATGCCGGTATTAATAAAGTAACAAGGTGCGATGGCAGTCACGAAGCAGAATCATATCACCCCACAAACTTTGAATGCGACAGAAAAAAAGACCGTCCTAACTTTGGCAGTAGTAAATATAACGCTGTTGCGAGAGCTGCTATCTTTCGCGAAGACGCTGAGGCGAGATTCAGGAAAGTCAGGCTGCTGCTTGAAAGATTTAAGAGAATGCCAGAACAAGTTGACGCGGCAAAAAAAGGAGATAAATAAGAAGAAAAAAGCGGGGACCCGTAAGGACCGACCTTACGCCGCTTTTCTAAAATCAAGTTACTTCCATAGTTCTCATTCGTGAGGATTAGCGTATAAGGATATTTGCGTACGAAACACTTAGTACCAAAAAATATGTTTACCGAAAAAGGTCCGACCTTTTACCGTTTGCGCGCGAGAAAACTACCGCCGCTTCCACACAAAGCGGTACGGTTTTTGAGACCACACGGGACCAGCGTAAGCAACACCAATGCGCGGAGTTTTCACGATCTCGCGCGGTGACACCATAATGCCGCTTTCTTCGATAAAAAGCCCTTCTGTAAGGACCGACTTTACGCCGTTGTTGGTTTTGTCGATCAAAAAATGTTTCGTGAGGCGCCCCGGTCCGATGACACCCCCCGCACTGCGCATAAGGATCGCCGCCGGATAATCGCGCGGGCCGGTTACAATATTGAGCATCCAGTGCATACCATACACGAGATACACATACCAATATCCCGCCTCGCCGAACATCACCACATTGCGGGCAGTTGCGCCTTTGTGCGCGTGCGACGCTTTGTCCTTGAAACCGTCGTACGCCTCGACCTCCGTGATTGGGAGTGCGATCCGCTCGCGCCCGACGACACGCACGAGATTTTTCCCCAACAGATCGCGGGCAACCTCAACCGTCGGCCGATCAAAAAAAGCCTGGGGCAAAACGTGATGCATATGCGCATTTATGCGAAATCTTCGCCATGTTCATTCGGGGTGCCGGGATTCGAACCCGGAGTCACCTGCTCCCAAAGCAGGCATGTTAGCCGTTACACCACACCCCGTTCACTACAAGCGCATTCTAGCACACTTTTAATCTTTTGATACGATAAAGGTCCGACCTTTTACCGGTTACAAAATAAGATTCTCCAGAAATCTCACCCGTGCTTGTTTTTTGTCCCTATCAAGAAATACCGCGAGCACGTCGAACTGCCACTGCGACTCGGCGGAGATGTCCTTTTCCGCCAGATACGATTGCACCGCGCGGGAAAGTCGCTTGAGCTTTTTCGGATGCACATTCTCTTCGGGGCGATAACCATGCCCCGATTCGCCGGAGATCGTGTCGAGATTTTTTCTTGAAACCGTTTTCACTTCGACAAAGCGCAGAACCCTGTCTTTTTTCGCGATAATATCGATCTCTCCCCATTGCTTCCGATAATTGCGTTCAATGACCGAAAAATGGTGTTCTTCAAGATACCGGCACGCGATATCTTCGCCCAATTTCCCCACCGCGATATGCTCATTTGTTCGATCAGTCATAACAAAGCCAATTTATCGATTCACTTCTCTAAGACAGCGCCATTGTGGCGTTAAAAATCTCTTTTTACGGCTCTATAAAGCCATAAGATGTTCCTTTTACGCCAAATGTCGTATATGGTATCAGACATACAATAATGTCTTTTATACACACAATCCACCGGGTTATCCACAGTTATCCACAGTTTTACCCTTATTTTAACAGAGAAGCTCTACCCAAAACAGGAGTATGTGTTGCGTTATTTCCCATAACGCAGTCTCTTTAGTATAGTGCAAAGACCAAGATTTCATACTCTCATTTGTGCGTAGAAAAGTGCGGGTAGGGAGAATCGAACTCCCGTCTCATCCTTGGCAAGGACGTGTCATGCCACTAAACTATACCCGCGATAATAACCTGCGTCATTATAATGCATCGTAAGAGCTTTTTCAATCAGATATTTTCTTTTGAAAAGTGAGCATATACACGCGCCCCTGAAGCATCGCCGCGCATACCTGAAATAAGAAGATAATGATAAAAACGGTCGCAAAACCGAAACGATAAGTGACAAACGTACCGATCAAAAGACCGAATCCTGACAGCATTTTATTGCCCCCTCCTTCGAGTGCCCAGAGCAACCCCGCTTTTTTCTCATCGATGTTTTTTGCAAAGAGTGCCGTAAGTGGCGCAGAAAGTAGTGCGGTGCTGACAGCAAACAATATCTGTAAAACATAGAGCTCAAGTGGAGTGTCAATCACAAGATAACAAAGTGTTCCTAACGCACCAAGCGCGAAACCGATTGTCGTCAACAATTCCTTGCTCAAACGATCCGCGAACTTCCCAACCAGAATGATAAGCAACCCTGTCGCTATTGAATAGAGTGCTATCGTGCTGCCAACATCGAGTATATCGCCGCCGATATTTTGAACATAGACCGCGTATAAGGGACCGAACAAACTGTCGGCAAAATTTGCGACAAGCGACGCGGCGAGAAGATATGGATACATAGGTAAAATAATTGATTATTTTTCTAAAAAATTATTCTTTAAAAAAAGGCAAAGTCATTTATTTCCCGCCGGTAAAGTTCACGTTTTTTATGTTGTTCTGTTACTGGCAATAATTTCATCATCTCCGCTCCAAAACTCTGAACGCGAAACCCGCCAAACGCGCCAATTGGATCAAAGACGAGCCGCGCGTCAAAGGGGGTTTCCCGTCCTTGATAAAATTCAGCGAGGATGCTCATCATTTTTTGCTGTTGCTCCAAGTTCCTTACCGTCCACGCTTGCTCAATCTCCTCCTTTTTTTCTCCTGTCGCCTCTTTCCACCCTTCTGGTTCAGAAGCGTAAATCTCAACCCATGGAAACAACGCTCCGTGTCGCCCTTCCTCTTCAACATGGCCCTCGCACGAGCTACTTGTGGTGAATTCGTTAATCAAAAAAGCGGCGACTGGTTCTTTAATTTTTTCATCAACACCAAGCCCGAGGCGGTCGGCAAGTTCATCTATTTCAACCAGTTTTTTATCCCACGCGATTTCTTTCTCTGTTTTAAGAGATTCGATCTGTTTTTGCGCCAGTGGAGCTTGTACTTGGCTAAAGTTTGGTTCTTCTTGATTCATGCGATTCAAAATTTTTCTTTCTTTCTCTTAAAACATTGTTGGAGTCGATTGTTTCTTCGGACTCTTTGGTGGTTTTTAGACCGAGGAGAGTTTTCATATGTATCAAAACTTATTAGGGCATTTTTCGTGTTTGGTGCCCCCGGCAGGACTCGAACCTACAACGACGGTTCCGAAGACCGGCGTGATATCCATTTCACCACGGGGGCATTTGTGCTTGAATACTATAGGAAAATTAGATAAATATCAAAAGTTCAGTTAAAATGAGCTTACTATGGGTAAGGATTTTTTAATACCTAAAGAGGTTTCACAAGTAACACGCGTGCTCCGCGGGGCTGGATTTGAAGCGTATCTTATCGGCGGGTGCGTGCGTGATCTTGTGCGAAAAGGAAAGCCGAAAGATTGGGATATCACCACCAACGCGAAACCGGAAGAAATCACTCCTCTTTTCGACAACACATTCTATGAGAATGACTACGGAACCGTGGGTGTTGTGAATGAAAACGCGAACGACCCAACACTTACCATTATCGAAGTAACGCCCTATAGGATTGAGGGAGTATATAGCGACAAACGCCGACCCGATTCCATCACCTTCAGCGCACATATCGAAGATGATCTCAAGCGTCGCGACTTCACCATGAACGCCATCGCCTATGATGAGGATAAAGGACATGTTGTTGACCTTTATAAAGGACAGGAAGATATAGAGGACAAAATAATACGCACCGTTGGCTCGCCTACCGAACGGTTCAACGAAGACGCACTGCGTATGCTTCGCGCGGTACGCCTTTCCACGGAACTTAGTTTCACGATTAACACCGAGACAGAAAAAGCAATTGTCGAAAATGCACAACACCTGAAAGAAATCTCTCAAGAACGTATCCGCGACGAATTTACAAAAATGATTGTGTCGGACAATCCGCTCACTGGTATATTTGTGGCTCACAAACTTGGATTATTACAATATATCGTGCCCGAGCTTGAAACGGGCATCAAAACCGAGCAAAACGGCGACCATATCTACGATGTGTGGGAACATAATCTCCGGGCGGTACAGCATGCCGCAGATCGCGCATGGCCATTACACGTGAGACTTGCAGCGCTTTTGCATGATATTTCAAAGCCGGAAACAAGAAGATGGTCGAAAGAAAAAAACGATTGGACATTTTACGGCCATGATGTGGTTGGCGGGCGTGTTTCACGTGAAATCCTGACTCGATTAAAATTCCCCAAAAAACTTGTTGAAACGGTGTCAAAGCTCGTACGCTATCACCTTTTCTTCTCTGATGTCGAAAAGATAACCCTTTCCGCGGTACGACGAATAGTTCGAAACGTTGGACCGGAAAATGTATGGGATCTTATGAAAGTCCGGGCGTGCGATAGAATCGGCATGGGGCGACCAAAAGAAATACCGTACCGTCTGCGAAAATATGAGTCAATGATCGAGGAGGCAATGAGAGCTCCAATTTCAGTGCACATGCTCAGAATTGACGGCACGAAGATAATGGATGTTACACGTGAAAAGCCAGGACCGAAAATAGGGCTCATTCTCCATACCCTCCTGGAAGAAACACTGGACGATCCGGATAAGAATACCGAGGAGTTTCTCGTGAAACGCTCACGGGAATTAGCAGAACTACCCGAAAGCAAGCTCAAAAAGCTCGGTGATGAAGGGAAAAAAAAGAAAGAATCCAAGGAAGAAAAAGAAATTGAGAAAATACGCAAACGCCACTGGGTGAAATAAAGCGGTATTTACCAAACCCATAGATATCCTCCTAATGGTTGCGAAATGGTGTTCCACGTGAAACGCGACAGTTTAACACCACAATGCTTCCTATACAACAACTAATTTTGCAAAAAATGCGGAAAAACCTCACTTTTTGTTTATTTACCGAGTAGATTTCACGTGAAACATGTCTTTGTAGGATAAATCAGATAGCATTAGGAGATGAGGAAATGAGTGCTGTTGAATTTTATTGTGGCTTAATGGTAGCGTAAACGCTCGGTAAACAAACGACGAAGCATGGCGCGTGTGCGAATGAATGATGGACGTCTTACCTTTACTCCCTCATAGATACGCACATCCATTTCGTGGTCGTGTTCGTCATGATCTCCCGACCTGATGATATCTCCCGCATGTATGGTCACACCAGATACTTGCGTAAGTCCGAGAGCATGTCGAGAAGGGATGAGTTCGTCATCTTCGCTCAAAACAACGTCAATATCGATATCCACCACCTGGTTCCCCATAGATGAAGCCTTGTCCTTAAGAAACAGGTGCACGTGGCGATGTAGAATCTTGTCAACATCATCCTGAAGCCGAGAATGTCCTTTATGCGACTCCGCGCCTCCCTCAAAATTGCTCGATTCTTGAATGTGTCTCATACACTCATACATACCAGATTTTCTGAAATTGTCAATGGCATTCGCTCGTATAAAGCCAGCTACGGTTCAGCGACTTGCATTTCGCACCATAGTCAACCTGACGAACGGAAATGCCTATTATATACTAAATATAATTAGTAATTAGCAAGATAAGTTTAAATATGAAAGAACACTACGAGCCAACAGAAGAAGATATTGCCGGCGCGGAGGCAATGATGTCTGATGAGCAAGAAAAATTAACCGCGATGAGGGAAAAAATGATTGAAGACATTGAACAAAGCGGGAAGACCGGATATCTTACAAAAAAAATCCAGTCCCCGGATTCTTCCATGCCTAATTATATTAACGAAGAGATTGAAGAAACGGAAGACGAAGTAATAACACTAAGTGGGTACATAAACAACCGTCATGTAAAAGTTACAAAGAGTATCCGATATCGCGAACTGGATGAAAACAGCGCGGAAGAGGTTACGCGCTACAAAATGGAACTTGACGGACAAGATGTACCGGATGAAGATGTTATACAAAAGTTTATCGATAAATATTCCGAAATAGCACTCGATGGAAACGAACAAGGCAGATTAATACGTCAACACAACGAAAAAACGAGGGAAGAATCCAAACAATATTATAAAAATCAAATGACAAAACAGGTCGAAGAACTACTTTAGCAACAAACCTACTTTAAACGCGCGCGTTATTAAAAAATCCATAATTATTCGAATAACCGCTAACTATATCGCTAATCACTATGGGATTTGAATCACTGAACACACCGCCGGAGATACCGGAGAATGAGACAGACAATGAGCTAGCTAAAAAAGAAGCGAGTAAGAAAGCTATTGACGAAATACAAACAAGCTCCAATGGTAGCACTATAAAATCTGGCTCCGCGCCAAAAATAGAAACGAACAAAGAAAGCATTATTGAAAATCCAACAAAAAAAGTTGAAAAAATAGTCAAGCTGTAAAGGCAAGCTATAAAGGTCGGACCTTTATAGCAACTTTATAGCAAACTCATATGAGAGAAGAAAAATTGTTCCGCCGGTTTCTTTCTTTTTATGGGCAAAATGATTTCTTACTTTCGCTTCCGGCCATGGAACGCTTTGTGGACTTCGCGGAGCTGTTTGTCAGTTATATGAGTATAGATTTGAGTGGTGGTAATGCTTGAATGCCCTAAAAGCGCTTGGACACTGCGCAAATCAGCACCGTTTTCAAGCAAGTCAGTGGCGAAACTGTGGCGAATGATATGTGGCGTGACTTTTTTTGAAATACCCGCCTTGATGGCATGACGCTTGATGATTCGTTCGACACTTCGCGTGGTGAGCCGGAGCGTGCTGTTATCGCCTTGTTCGATCTTGTCGGTGCGAATGAACAACGCATCATCCATATCAACGCGTTCGTCAAGATACGCTTTCACCGCGTGCTTCGCGCTCTCGGAGAGAAACACTACGCGCACTTTTTCGCCCTTACCGCGTATGGAAAACTCATCTTTCCCAAGGTTAATGTCGCGCGGAAGCGAACAAAGCTCTGAAACGCGCAACCCTGTCGAGAACAGGAGCTCAAGCATTGCCTTATCGCGCAAACTTTTGATATCGCTCCCGTCCGGCGACGCAAGCAGGCAGGCAAGCTCGTCGGCGGAAATAAGATCGAGGGTGCGTTCGGCAACTTTCGCGAGTTCGATGCGTTCGGGAGAAAGCGACTCTACTCCGCGGAACGCCAGATATTTGAGAAAACTGCGCAGGGCGATAAGATAGTAATTCTGAGTGCGCTTTTTGATCGGATCGCCGGCTCCCGTGTTCTGCCGATTGAGCCAAAGGCGATAAGAACGCACAACTTCGTCGGTAATATCGCTCGGTTTTTTTGTTTTTGAATACGAAAGAAAGCGCGCCAAATAGCGACCATAGTTCTCGATCGTCTTTATACTGCGCCCTTTTTCAATCTCAAGGTGTTCGAGAAATTCTTGTATAAGCGTTGCGATGTCCACAATAATGAAATGATGGCTGATAGCGACACCCTGCGGCATATCCTACAAAGGTCTTGTGTCGCACAATAATATTATACCACGACTTGGTGAAAGATAATGACAGTGATAGAATAGAACGAATGAAAGCGGTAATGTAAAGCACCATATCCATGTTTGAAAAACCGAAAGAACCAAAATTCGATGATAAAAACGCTGTGGATATTTCCGATGCCACTATCGACCTCGACGGTGTCCGCATCGACGTTCCACAAGACGAGAATGATAGCCATGCTGAATTGGGGATTGATGTCGTAATGCAGGAACTTGCAAACGCTGGCGGTATAGAGGTGTCACGAAATGATCCCGTCGCAAATCCAACACATGATCGACCCATACATGAGGTTAGAGATGAGCTTTCAACGGAGGGGATTGAATTATTGGACGACCAAGGGAGTCCCACGACCGATTTTTGAGAAAAATCAGCTTAAATGTCCACTTTATCATGGGGGCATTGCAAAAAATCTCACTTTATGCTACAATTTACTAACTATGCTTACAATGAAGAAAAAACAGAATGTTATCAAAAAACACCAGCGTCACGAAAAGGACTCCGGATCGACTGAGGTGCAGGTTGCCATTTTGACCAAACAGATCAATGACCTTGCGGTGCATTTGAAAAAGAACCACAAGGATAACCACTCTCGCAGGGGACTTTTACAAATGGTGGCAACGCGCCATGCGCACATGAAATACCTCAAAAAGAAGGACGGAAAACGATACGACGCGCTTTCAAAAAAACTTGGCATAAAATAACAGACGTTCCCGTGAGATTGTCACACTATACGCATGGCGGTTATTAAACACAAAGAACAGCGAGTGGGTGTTTTTATCGATGCTCAGAATCTCTATCACAGCGCGCGAAACCTCTACAAAGCGAAGGTTGATTTCGGCGCGATCATGAAGGATGCGGTTGCGGGACGACATCTCGTGCGCGCAATCGCCTACGTGATCACGACAGAATCGGGCGAAGAACGAAATTTTTTCGAAGCACTGGTAAAGCTCGGCATAGAAACAAAAACAAAAGATCTTCAGATATTTTTCGGCGGTGCCAAAAAAGCGGATTGGGATGTTGGACTCGCGATTGACGCGGTACGCCTCGCCCCCAAACTCGATACGGCGGTGATCGTGTCGGGGGACGGCGACTTCGTGCCTTTGGTTGAATATTTGAAACTCTCCACCGGAGCGCAGGTTGAAGTAATCGCATTTGGGAAATCGGCATCGTCCCGACTCAAAGAGATGGCTGATGATTTCGTCGACCTGTGCGCAAACCCGAGAAAATATCTTATTGGCGGTTACCGCCAATTCACGATCACCAAAAGCGACGACGAAAATCAAAACGGGCATTAAGTAACTATTGTAAAATTTGTTTGCTAAAATCCCCGATTTCCGCTATGATTCGGGAAATTATAAGTTTTAAATTGTGGTATGTGCTTTGCACGCGACCGTCGTATGAAACTGGTCCTGTATTGCGCCTGTAGGATCGCACACGGCGCGCGACGAACTCGATACAGGGCTTAAAAGTTTCTTGACGGGGTTATATGCTTCGGTTCGAATACCTGACAAGCGCATACAGAGGATCTTATCTCATATTCATTGTATGCAAAAAAAAGAATACTCATTGGAAATCGGCGGTAAAACACTCGTTGCTGAGTTTTCCGATCTTGCTAATAAGGCGAATGGTTCGGTCATTCTTCGCTACGGCGACACGATAGTGCTCGCAACGGCAGTGATGTCAAAATTAGAGCTTGAAGGGAGAGATTTTTTTCCGCTCACAGTTGACTATGAAGAGCGTTTTTACGCCGCAGGGCAAATACTCGGAAGCAGATTCATGCGCCGAGAAGGACGGCCAAGCGACGAGGCGATCCTCACCGCACGCATGGTCGACCGCACCATACGCCCATTCTTCGAACACCATATCCGCCACGAGATACAGATCGTCATCACCGTCCTTTCGATCGGAAAAGACGACCCTGATATTTTGGCGATCAACGCGGCATCGCTTGCACTTGGTGTTTCAAATATTCCATGGGATGGGCCGGTAAGCGCCGTGCGAGTCGCAAAACACCAGGCCGAAAAAGAAAGTTTCGTCAATCCGGAGTATTCTTTTAGGGACAACGGGGATATTGAGTACGAAGTAACCGCATGCGGTAAGGATGGGAATATCAACATGATCGAGGCGATGTGCAAGGAGTCAAAAGAGGATGCTATCGTACAACAACTCGAGTATGCATCTGTGGAAATAGAAAAACTGCAAGCATTCCAAAAAAAGATCATCGCCGAGATAGGAAAGGAGAAAACAGCGATTGAAAAAGAACCAGCACCAAAAGAGTTCACAGACCTTTTTGCAAAACACATTGAAAAAAAACTCCCCGAGATTGTATTCGCCGGTCCGGGAAGTCAGCGCATCGATGATCTTCGAGACGAGTTTATCGCACTCTGCAAAAAAACGTTCCCCGAAAAAAACGCATCGCTTGCGCTTGAATACTTCGAAGAAGCAGTGAACGCGCTTCTTCATAAAGAGGCGATTGAGAACGGTCGAAGACCAGACGGCAGAGGAATGACCGATGTGCGCGAACTCTATGCGCAAGCTGGCGGAGTATCAAACATTCTACACGGCTCTGGAGTATTTTATCGCGGAGGAACCCATGTACTCTCCGTCCTGACGCTTGGCGGCCCCGGAGATTCGCAGATCATAGATGGAATGGAGGTACGAACGAAAAAGCATTTCATGCATCACTATAACTTCCCTCCGTTCTCATCGGGTGAGACCGGAAGGATTGGCGGAACAAACCGAAGAATGATCGGGCATGGCGCGCTTGCCGAAAAAGCACTCGCCATCGTCCTTCCGCCCAAAGAGATATTCCCATACACCATTCGAATCGTTTCTGAGTCGATGGCATCAAACGGATCAACTTCGATGGCTTCGGTATGCGCAGGGTCCATCGCGCTCATGGATGCCGGTGTGCCGATCAGCGCGCCAGTCGCGGGAATCGCCATCGGGCTCATGATGAAAGATACGAAACAATACAAAGTACTCACCGATATCCAAGGGCCGGAAGATCATCATGGCGATATGGATTTTAAAGTTGCCGGAACTCGCAATGGTATCTGTGCGATACAAATGGATGTAAAAGTTGGCGGAATTCCCATTGCGATACTCTCAGAATCGCTCAACAACGCCAAGAATGCGCGTGAACACATTCTCGACACAATGAACAAGGCGATAAGCGCACCCAGAAAAGAAATATCCCCATCGGCACCGAAGATAATTTTTGGTAAAATAAAGGTTGATCAGATTGGTCTAGTGATTGGACCCGGCGGGAAGACGATCAATCACATAAAAGACGAAACGGGAGCCGAGATAGATATTGAGGATGACGGTTCTGTTTTTGTCACTGGCAAAAATGGATCGGCCGAAAAAGCGTGGGGTATGATAGAGAAGATGACTCACGAATATAAAACTGGTGAACGCTACGATGGAGAAGTCGTGAAGATCCTCGACTTCGGAGCGTTTGTCAGGATCGCACCAAACACAGATGGATTGGTGCACATATCGGAGATTGCGCCGTTCCGCGTCGAATCGGTCAACGAATTTCTAAAAGAGGGAGATCGTGTGCCGGTCGTCGTCAAGGAAACAGACGAGAAAGGCCGTATCAGCCTATCGATCAAACAGGCAGATCCAAATTTCATAAAAAAGAAAGCGTCGTGATTTCAAAATAAACAACCCTGTATGCCAGCGGACTTAACTCAAAAAATAAATACTGCCATCGAGCCAGCCGGAGGTGTCAGTGCGATAAAAGGATTGCGGACATACGCTCGTGACCTCAAGAATGCGAGCGGGGGCACTCCCAGCGGAGCACAACCGACAAAAATTGCCAACGATACAACCGAGCTCATAGTGCCCACATACGCGCCGCCGAAACCGCGACCGCAAACGCTGACGCAAAACCGCGATCATATCACCCTTCCGGACATGATCGCTCTCAAGCCGACAGTCAGCATGCCGATTAAGCCAAAACCGACACCGGTATCCATGCCAACGTTAAAGCAGGCATCGACACCGAACGTCATTAAAAAATCAGCAGACGGGATCAAAAAAATGCCGGCAATAACGCCTGCGTCAGTGCAAACCGCGTCCATAAAAACGCATAGAGAAGAAAGAGATTTGCAACCGCAACGAGAAGAAAAAAAGCTTACAGAGCCAGAGAAACTCAAAGGGGAAATTGAAGAACTTGAAGCGACAAGAAAAGAAGCGGCCGGACAACTTGAGAATACCATGGGAGAGAAATCTCGACTTGAGAGCGTAGTCAAAAAACTCTCGGAGGAAAAAACGGGAATTGTCGGACGGCTCAATGTCATTGTCGAGCGCGAGAAAGATGTCGAGTCAAAAGTGGAAAAAACCGAAGAGCAAGAGGCGGGAATAAAAACTCCCGATGAACGAAAACGGGTTCAACTTGAACGACGGAAGATCGAGGACGAACGACGGAAGATCGAAGAGGAGCGATGGAGTATCGAAGAAGAACTTAAACAGCTGACTGAATCTCTCGAAGAGAACAACATTGCACTCCAAAAAACGATCGCGCAAAAAAATACACTCGAGACATTGATCGCTCGAACTGAAAAAGACACTACCAGAAAGAAGCTTGAAATCGAACTGATTATCGTCTCAAAAAAGAAGGCCGAGCTTGAAGAACAATGGTTGCGCCTTATGGAAGGAAAAGAGCAGCTTGATGCGAAGCTCCGGCCGGTTGTCGAAAGTGAAGTAAAAGTGAAAGCGCAAAAACGAGACGCCGATAAACGTGAACGTGCCACGGCGCTTCCTGGCGAACGACGAAAGATTGAAGAGGAGCGATGGATAACCGAAGGCGAACGACGAAAGATCGAGGAGGAGCGATGGGGTATCGAAGGAGAAATTAAAGAAGAACTCGAGAAAATGGCAGATTTGAGGCCCGCGTATCAAGACGCAACAAAGAAAGAAAAGGAGCTTATGGAAATGATAGCTAAACTTTCATAATAAAAAATGACCTGAATACTTGCAACCGCAAACTATACTTGCAAGAAGGATAAAAGTCGGTAATGGCCAGCAATGTAATTATGTTCAAGCCACTGAACATAATTGACAGTTAACTAGAGACTCTTTAGCTCTTTTTAGCCCGACCTTTTTGTTTAATTTCACATCAATAAATTCC
>PFQT01000060.1 GCA_002788135.1 Candidatus Yonathbacteria bacterium CG_4_8_14_3_um_filter_46_25 | reverse complement strand
GGATAGTTTTATTCACACTTTCATTCTATCCCCTCCCTCCCTCGCAATCAAACAAACGTGTGGATAAGCCCTCCATGTTTCTCTCCGCAAGGTCGGTCCTTACGGAGAGACTTTTCATAAATAAAAGGTCCGACCTTTACAGCGCGAGAGTCAACTCATCGTCCCCTCCGCGAGATCGGTCCTCGTGGAGGAACTCCTTCAGTTTCGCCAATCGTCTTTTGGCAAAGCTCAAAAAGTTTTCAATGCCGTTCACATGCGTGCCTTTGCGATTATAATAGTTTTTGGGTGGTTAATTTTTTTATGCTTGTAGCCATCAAGAACAAGCCCGTCATATGACTCCCCTTTGTCTGTATACATAGTGGTATCGTTTTTGCGCTGTAATTTCGCAACCGCATTACTTTTTCCGTTTTTTGTAAAATGTTTTCCATACACATGATTCCTTTTTCCACACCTGCGTGTTAAACTGTACATAATTTACATACATATTCTATGCAACATACCACAGGTTTGTTTAATATACAACTATCGTATTATTAACAACCTGTAAGTTTACATAATAACCAGTTAAATGAAATGGCAAAAAAACATATGAGGAGTATAAAAATCATTATCATCTTAATCTTACTTTTATTAGCCGTTGGTGGCATAGCAACTTTTCTTTATATAAAACCAAACTCTACTTCTTCAACAAATGATAAGCATTCCATATGCGTAAAATATAACAATGGATTAAGAAATGGTGCATGCACAACCGATGCCCCCTCTTATTGCACAACTGTCTACTATTCACCTTCCTGCGAAGGATGCCAAGATGGAAGCGGATGTGGATATCAACAATCTAACAAATAATTTTTTTGCCACATCATTTAACACCGAATATGAGGAAAAAATGAAATTCTCTTTTATGTTTCTAGACTTGAATTTCATTTTTTACCCAAATTTTTGCCTTCTTTTTCTCTATATATTACAATAAGGAAAGAAGGCAAAAACTTCAGATACACGAAACGTTGTGCGGAAATTGTTTGCTCCGCTCACTTCTTACTCCGCACAAGGGGCTGCGGCTTCGCCTCCAGTTGTTGCTCGATCGTTCGCTCCGCTGCACAACATCGCACAACTGTCGGTTATGCGAAATGCGCACCACAATATGGTTTTGAGCGCACTTCAAGCATAACCGCCGCCCCTTAGGCGAAATAGCAAAAAATTATAAAATTATGAAGAAAAAAATTACAATAGGAATAATATCGTTTATGTTTATAATCACGCTTGTAGCTTTATTTTTTTATCAGCAATATTCGAATAAAATCTTTAGCAGAAGTGTTGATGAGCTGGATAAAACATGTGAAATTAATAATGACTGTTTAGGGTATATCTCGACCAAACAGTGTTCAGTGTTTTGTGCAAATAAAAACGAAAAAAATAAAGTTACTATTGGCAGCTTGGAGCGTACCTGTGATTATGCCGACAGGTGGGATCCTCCGGCTATTGAATGTGAGTGCGTAAATAATATTTGTAAATAAAAGGTCCGACCTTTACAGCGCGAGAGTCAGTCGGAAGAAGCGCACGTTGTCGCGCCGCGCTCGACCTGATCAGCGTCAACCACCACCGCAGGAGGGATGCCGTCCTCTATCTTTGGATTCACGCAAAAATATTTTCCGGCATCTGTGCAGGATTTCATAAAAATAGCCATCTGATTTCCGTCATCGGAAATATGTATCACGGGCTGACCACTGCACGCAACACCACTACGACCTCGCGGCTGGTAGCCCGTGTAGAAAGCATTCGCGTCTTTATAGAGAATCGCATCAGTAGTCATTTCAGATAAAGTCATTTTTATACCTACATCTTGGCTTTTTTCTCTGGCATAGTTCAGACTTGATAATACAATCGATGCAAAAATCCCAACAATAACCATAACCATGAGTGGAAGGAGTGCAACGAATATGCCGACAATAAATACCCAGACGGGTGTTTTTTTGTTCGGATTATCATAGACAACCGCGGTTCCAGCAATTTTGTCATGCAATGCTTGTTTTCGTGCGGTAAACCCAGCCATGATATAACCGATCAGAAAAAGAAGTCCCGATAGCATTTTCCCGACGGTTTCCCGCAGAATAAGCTGTCCCCACGAAAGCCCCGCCGATTTGTCGGAAACCACTCTGATACCGACAGCTTTTTTGCCAAGCGTTGCCTGATAGTGCTTTGTCATCAACACAAAATAGAGCCAAAGGAGACCAAGATGGAGCAAAGGAATAAGAGGGAGAAACGACGATACGGGAAATGTTTCCGATGATTGTGCTACCACCATCAGTAAGATTTTTCCGAGAATGAAGACCGCGATAGTGACTACCAGACTATCGATAAAAATAGCAACATATCGAATCCAAAACCCGGCGTATTTTATGTTCGTAGCGGCAACTCCCGATACCGGCGGTTGCTGATAAGCGCCTGCCTGATAATTTTGTTCCTGTTCCATTCCTTTGTTTGGTAATCAGCTCTAATAATGTTGGTGCGAAACGTAATGACCCTTACAACACGCTCATTCTACCCCCTCTCCGCTCGAGCAATCAAGTAAACGTGTGGATAATCCTCCATGTTTTCATCCGTAAGGTCGGTCCTTACGGAGGGAAATGACGATTGCCATGGTATACTTTGGATTCAAATTTTACTCGGATGGATGGCAACTTCCACCTCAGTGCCTAGCTCGCGTTGCAGTTGCTCAGCTATTGCTTGCTTAAAACGTTCAAGGAACGTGTGATTATAGGGACCAAATGTTCCACTTCTTCCTTTAAATTCAACTTGTTTGCGTTCATTCTCAAGCTGAACAAGTTCCACTTCCCCGCCCGCGCATAATGCTTTAGTGACATTCCCAATGCGTTGAGCAAGATGTTTGTGTTCAAAAAGATCCTTTGTGTTACTCCAAGCGATAGTGGCATGATTTTCGCCATCTCTAAGAGCAATGATGAATTTATTCGATATGTCGTATGATTCTATACTTTCGTCCCTCTTGCGAAGATGTCCTAGTGAGCGAATCCGCGGCGGAGCGTCAAAAGCAGAGGTGAATCGCTGCATATTCTCTGCAACCGTAGCGCGAGATTCTGGCGGAAGAGCAGCTCGGCTAAGCTCATGGGAAGCAGTGAGGAGCGTTTCCTTGCTGCGCATAAATTTCATGGCTCGCGAAGCATCATCTATGGTAATGACATGCAAGAGAATATTTGCAAGTGATTCATCTGGTTCATCTTTAATACGGTCTTCTAAACCATCGAGGTTAATCGTACCGCTCTCAAGAAGACGGCTGAACGTTTCTCGATCCTGTTCGAGCAGTTTGACAGCGACGTCTCGCTTAAGGCGATTATATTCTCCGTAAGAGTCCATGACTTTCTTTGCCTCGTCGCTCGAATTATGCTGGAGCCATGTAGTAATATCCTCAAAAAGACGTATTTTCGCAGAGAGATCTTGCATTGTCAAAACAAGGATTACTGCTTTGTCTGTGGCATTGTTATTTTTCAAAGCATGGTAGATTTTTTCTCGTACTTCGTTTTCTTCAAGAGAGTAGAGGAGGTGTGTGCTATTCGAAAATCTTTTATCAAGGAGTGTGTGAATGAGTATATCAGGACTATCATTTGGTATCTCGTTCATCATAATATCTTGGCGCGCTTTAGAATATTCGTCTGCGGCATAGATGCTGGTCATTGCGTCCAAAATTTCCTTTGGGCGTTCTGTTCCGCGTATGTCCGCAATATCCAACCGCTGGCGCAGTGCTTCAGTTAAACCACGTTGTGCTTTGTAATCTTTTGCCTGTTTTGCCTCATCGAGCTGGCGAAGAATATCTTCTGTACTACGCCCATCAACGGTTATTGCTTCCTCGAGTTTGTCCAATGTGAAATTTTGCAATAGTACGATTGTATGGATGGTATCTGTATTCTCCGACTTTGTTTCGCTTGGTATTTCGGCATGTTCGCTTGTCGGATGCGCACCACTACATAGCTCGCAGATGAATTCTGTGGGTTGTTCATTAGTCATAATTTTGCAGTTATGGTTATAGATTTATTTTGGTCTTTAAAAATTCAAAAACTGAAAAGGCAATATATGTAATCAAAAAAGGAGCTATCAAAATAGTTAAATATTGGTAAATAACATCGCTCAATTCTAGCTCATTACAGAAACATGTTTCCCTTGCCAACAGAAATTTTTGATAGGCCGATGTTGTATGCAGACAATCATAAAAACATTCTATTGATTTGTTTTTAAGATACCAAATAATTGTTACAACTATTGAGGCCAGAATTTTTTAATGCTTGGTTTAAACATATGCTCTAGGCTAGCTAAGACCTCATAATCTCTGTTAATACTTTCATCATATCATCTTTGTGATTGTGGCGAAACTCGCATTCTTTCAAATGGAGTAGAGATGTGTTTCTCGATATCCCTCCGTAAGGACCGACCTTACGAAGAAAGACACCTTTTATTGGACACTCGGTGTCCAATAAAAGAAAAGCGAGAACGCTCTCATACGATCAGTGCGAGAGTGTTCGGTAATGTACACACGCATTACCCTTATGTGTTGACATTCTCTCAAGAACAAGTATGATTACCGTTAAGTCCGTTACCGAAACGGGCTCATTTTTTTAAATAATCCGGAACATATCCAAAAACTCCGGCACAAATAATTTTTATGATCGACTTAAAAGTACTCGGCTCCGCCCTTTCTCAACTTGAAGAAGAGCGCGGGATACCGAAAGAAAAAATAATCGACGCGATCGAGCAGGCACTCGCCGCGGCGTACAAAAAAGACTACGGAAAGAAGGGGCAGATCGTGCGCGCAAAGTTCGACATGAACACCGGCACTGCCGAGTTCTACCAGGTAAAAGTGGTCGTCGACGAATCCATGCTCAAACCGGAAACCGAGAATGAGGAAGAAGGCGAAGAACCGGCGGAAACCGTCGAGATTGAGAACGCCGATGGTGACGAGAACAACCAGCTCGTCCGCTTCAACTCGGAACATCATATCCTCCTCGAGGATGCGCAAAAAATGAAAAAAGATGTCGAGCCAGGGGACGAACTCACATTCCCGCTCGAGACCAAAGATGATTACGGACGCATCGCCGCGCAAACCGCGAAGCAGGTCATCATCCAGCGGATCCGCGAGGCGGAAAAGATTTCCGTCATGGAAGAGTTCGGCGAAAAACAAGAAAAAATCGTGACCGGAACTGTGCAAAGGATCGAGCGCGGAAACATCTTTGTCGATCTTGGCAAAGCGACGGGCATCCTCCCCTACGACGAACAAATACCGGGAGAGCGATACCGACAAGGAGAGCGGATACGAGCATATTTGTACTCCGTTGAAGAAGGGCCGAAGGGCATCAACTTGCGTTTGTCGCGTTCACATCCACGACTTATTGCCTGTCTGTTTGAGAACGAGGCGCCTGAAGTCGCGAGCGGCGTTGTGGAAATAAAAGAAATCGCCCGGGAGGCCGGGTCACGAACGAAGATTGCCGTCGCCTCAAACGACGAGTATGTCGACCCAATCGGCGCCTGTGTCGGACAGCGCGGTGTGCGTGTTTCAACCGTCATGAGCGAGCTCGGCGGAGAGAAGATCGATATCATCGAGTGGTCACCAGAGCCCGAAAAATTCGTGGAAGACGCACTCTCGCCGGCAAAGGTCATCAGTGTTTCGATCAACGAACAAGAAAAAAAAGCGACGATCAAAGTATCGGAAGACCAACTTTCGCTCGCGATCGGAAAGGGCGGACAAAATGTGCGGCTCGCCGCAAAACTTACCGGATGGAGGATCGACATAAAAGGAACACAGGGTGAAAATATCCTTGAAGCTGATGGAGAGAACGTGGAGATAGAGGAGCCGAAAAACGAAACAGGCAAAGCAAAAATCGACAAAAAAGAGGATGGCTCTTTGACTGGCGGAGAAGAAAAAGAAGTATAAATTATTTGTTAACGATTAATCAACAGTATTATGAATACGGAAACAATCATCATCTCATCCGTTCTCGGCAGTGCGGTTTTGTCCGTACTCTACGGACTCTTTTTGATACGAGCTATCGTGGCTCTCCCGCAAGGAAACGAAAAGATGGTTGCGATCGCGCGGGCGATCCAAGAAGGCGCGCGGGCATATCTTAACCGGCAATACAAAACGATCGCTGGTGTCGCGGCGGTTCTTTTTATCATCATTGGAGTTACTCCGTTCCTCGGATGGACAGTCGCTTTTGCGTTCATCGTCGGCGCGGTACTCTCGGGACTTGCCGGATACGTTGGCATGAATGTCTCGGTGCGAGCAAACGTCAGAACCACCGAAGCGGCACGGAGAGGACTCAAGGCGGCAATGAGCGTAGCGGTGCGTGGCGGAAGCGTTACAGGACTCCTTGTTGTGGGATTCGCGCTCTTTGGAACCGCGGCGTTCTATTTCATCACGAGCAACATCGGAGCGCTCGTCGGACTCGGATTCGGCGGCTCGCTTATTTCGATCTTCGCTCGTTTGGGAGGTGGCATTTTCACCAAAGCGGCTGATGTCGGCGCCGACCTTGTTGGCAAGGTTGAAGTGGGAATACCGGAAGATGATCCGCGCAACCCGGCGGTCATCGCCGATAACGTCGGAGATAACGTTGGCGACTGCGCTGGCATGGCGGCCGATCTTTTTGAAACATACGCGGTAACACTCATCGCGACCATGCTTCTCGGCTCTCTGCTTTTCCCCGGAAAAGAAGAAGCGGTCTTTTATCCCCTTGTTCTCGGCGCAATATCGATCATTACTTCAATCATAGGCACCTTTTTCATCAAGCTTGGAAAGAAAGAGAATATCATGGGCGCACTGTACAAAGGACTTTTTGTCGCGGGAATTCTCGCGGCAGCGGCATTTTATCCCGCAACCAAATGGCTCATGGCCGATATCGCGGCCGACGACCCGATGTTTGTCCAAAATCTCTACCTCTCGGCGCTCATTGGGCTTTTGGTAACCGGACTTATGGTCGTTATTACCGAATATTACACCTCAACCAAGTTTAGACCGGTGAAAGAAATCGCGAAAGCGTCCGAAACGGGACACGGAACAAATGTCATAGCGGGACTCGCTGTTTCAATGCGATCAACCGCGCTTCCGGTGCTCACAATCGTTGCGGCAATACTCGCATCGTATTCTCTCGTTGGTATCTATGGCGTCGCCATTGCGGCAATGAGCATGCTCTCTATGGCGGGAATTATCGTTACTATAGATTCTTATGGTCCGATAACCGACAACGCGGGCGGAATCGCAGAAATGGCAGAGTTGGGAAAAGACATCCGGAACATCACCGATCCACTTGACGCGGTCGGCAATACGACCAAAGCGATAACAAAAGGATACGCGATCGGATCAGCTGCCCTTGCCGCACTCGTTCTTTTTGCTGACTTTACTCATAGTATTGGAGATAGCACGGTATTTTCGATCAACAACCCCTACGTTCTTGCCGGACTTTTCATCGGAGGTCTCCTGCCCTACTATTTTGGAGCGCTTTCAATGCAAGCGGTTGGCAGGGCAGCTGGCGCGGTAGTGAAAGATGTACGCAATCAATTTAAAGAAAAACCGGGGATCATGAAGGGGACAGAAAAACCCGACTACAAAAGAACAGTTGATATCGTCACCAAAGCGGCAATCGGCGAAATGATTGTTCCTGCGCTTATACCGGTCATTGTACCAATCGTGATCGGACTCGCGCTCGGCAAAGAGGCACTCGGCGGGCTTCTGATCGGCTCAATCGTTACTGGAGTATTCGTTGCCATCTCGATGACATCGGGTGGCGGCGCGTGGGATAACGCAAAAAAGTATATCGAGAGCGGCAATTACGGCGGCAAGGGCGGATTCGCTCACAAGGCCGCCGTTACGGGCGATACAGTCGGCGACCCTTATAAAGACACCGCCGGGCCCGCAATCAACCCAATGATCAAAATCCTCAATATCGTTGCGCTTCTTCTGGTAACACTCCTCACATAAACCGACACCTTGCACAAAAATTAAGTTATGCCAGACAATCAAACCGCCTTTCCGCGCCGCCTTGTTATAAAGGGCGGTGTATATGCCATTGTTTAGTTAACCATATGAGGTGACACGGTTTAGTATTTCATCTACCGGTATGATAATCGGTTCTGTCTTCTTCCGTAATGTCGGTCCTTACGGAAATGCGAAAAGAAACCAAGCCAGAATGTTACCTCATAAAGTTAACTGTACATCATATTTTATTAAACGGATCCTGTGGTATACTAAAGAATGTCGTGTCGAACATTTTTAATATTAAAAAACAAATAACTCGAAAACATATCATGAAACGAAGCATACAAGAATGGCTTGCTGTTGTTATTGCAGTAATAATAACGATAATCGCACTCTCATCCGTCGCGCAAGCCGTGGATTTCTATAGAGGAAATGTAGAGAATGACTCAACCTCGACATCCGTATCTCAACCGACAAACAAAAGGATTGTGCCAAAACCGCCAAAAGTTGTAGCGACAACAACGCTTATAACACTGGAGAAAGATATGCCGATACGCGCGCCGGGTGCGCGAGATGGAGATGAAGACTGCATCGAGGATTCCACTGAGGAAACAGATTGCGAAGGTGTATTAAGGACGACCATCGCGTCATCAACCGCTCGAGAGAGGATCCAAGCACAAAGAGAGGCGACTCTGCAAAAGCTTGAGGAACAAAAGCAGGCACGTGAAGAAAAGATGGACGAGCGCGCGAAAAAAATATCTGAATTGCGCAATGAGCGCATACGCGCGTATATGCAAAGAATGCTTGCTCGATTTAATGCGGCAATACAAAGACTCTCAGCGATCGCGGATCGGATTGACTCGCGCATCGAAAAATTGTCCGCGCAAGGTGTGAATACGTTTGAGGCGCGTAACAGCATATCTGTCGCTCGGGAGAAAATACTCATTGCGGAGCAAGACACCAGTGCGGCAAAGCAAAAATCAGAAGAAGCGCTTTTGTCGGAAGATCCAAAAACATCCTTTGACGAAGTACGCGCCATAGTAAACGATGTAGTAGCCACGATCAAAGATGCCCATGTGTTACTAGTAGACGCAATCACTCTCTTAAAAAACTCCACCAAAGATAAGACGAGTGGAGAAACAAATACGACAACGGAAGCGGAATAAACAAATTACACGATTATCAATATAAATTCTTGACAATATGGAACAAGAAAACGGCAACGAATCTCCCATCGGCAACGTAGGCACCCCATTGCCGAACATGGAACAAAAATCGGTCGGAGCGGTCATTGGGACAATTATTATCATCGTCTTGCTTGTCGTGGGTGGTATTTACTTCTTCACCGCAAGAAAAGGAGAAGCCCCGATTCCGACACCTGAAGAAATACTGCAAACACAGGATGCGACAACGACCGCCCTTGAGCGACTGGGAACATCGGATAATGTAGGAGATATCGAGATTGACATCAATAACACCGATCTCGGCAGTATCGATGCGGAACTGCAGGATATCGACACGGAGTTCAGCAACTAAACCTTCCTCCCAAACGAAAAAATTTTTGAAATTTCGTCTTCTGTTATCTGTAAAGGTCCGACCTTTACAGCGGTTACAAGATTCTCACTAGCGTAGAGATCTTCCCACATGTACCGATCATCGCGGTACCGCGACAGGATAAAGTTCGGACAATCGGGCCGATTTGGCTCGATGAGGTCAAACTTCCACGAACCATTTCTCTTTACGATGTCATATGATGGTACGAGCCCGCTGGATAGATACACCACCCTTATCCTGTCGGGATTGATGATGGTTATTGGGGAAAGACTCGCATCTCGCTACCCTTGTAAAAATACCCACCGTCGCAATATGCTTCAGTGCAGGAATCGCCCTTCATAAATATATAAGTGAACGTTCCAACAATAATAAGGGCAACAACAGCAATAATGATCCAAGCTAAACGCTTTTTGTTGCTATTCGATTCCGTCCTTGCCGAAACAACAGGGATTCCGCTTAAAAGTTTTTCTTCCATTGGTATAAGAAAAAATTTATCCTGATAATGATGATGTGCGTATTATATAATCTTTAATGGAAACCAACAAACAACGAAATCAATAATTCACCCGCGTATTTACATATTTTTTGACCATTTACGGGAAATGCGCTATTGTGTGAACCTATGTTGGAAACACAAACAGAAATAAAAAAACTGGAACGCTCGGAGATTGAAATAGCCGGCGCGATATCGGCTGAGGAACTTGAGCAATATCGAAAGAAAGCGGAGCTGAAATTGTCGGAAAATCTAACGATACCGGGGTTCAGAAAAGGACACATCCCCGAGGCGATTCTTTTGCAAAAGGTCGGCAGTCAAGCCGTCCTTGAAAAAATGGCGGAAGACGCGCTTGCGCAGTGGTATCCGAAATTCATCGCCGAAAACAAGCTCGATGCGATTGGCAGACCGGAAGTAACCATCACCAAGCTTGCGGAAGGGAACCCTTTTGAATTCAAGATACAAGTCGCCGTCATGCCCGAAGTGATGTTGGGAGACTACAAAAAAACAAGCGCAACGATCCTGAGCAAAAAAACCCTTCCGACCAACGTTTCAAAGAAGGAGGTCGATGATGTTCTTGTCGAACTCCGAAAGGCACGGCAGGCGAAAATATTAGCCGATAAGGACGATGGCGACAAAAGCGACAAAAGTGAAAAACCAGCAATCCCCGAGCTCGATGACGCATTCGCGCAGTCGCTTGGTAATTTCAAGGATGTTGCCGACCTCACGGAAAAGATAACCGAGAATCTGAAACAGGAAAAAGCGCGCAAAACACGAGAGAAACAGCGAATGGAGATCATCGAGAAAATAGCGGCCGATGTTAAGACCGATATACCAAATATTATTGTAGAAAGCGAGATCGAGCGGATGATCGCCGAGTTTAAGAACAACATCACCTCGGCGGGCGGCACATTCGAGGAGTATCTGCGCCATATCAAGAAAACTGAAGAAGACGTGCGAAAAGAATTGCGCCCGACCGCTCTAAAACGATCGCGAATACAACTGGCACTCAATAAAATAGCGCTCGTGGAAAACATAACGCCGAACGAAGAGACGCTAAAAAAAGAGATCGATCGAATTCTCGACCACTACAAGGATGCCGACCCGGAGCGGGCGCGAATTTATGTCGAAACGGTCCTCATAAACGAAAAAGTGTTCGAATTTCTCGAGGAGCAAAAAAGCCAATAGAAAGTCGGCATACTGTCAATCCTTGTATTTGTTGGGCTTACCTTATGTATTGTCTTCTGTTCTTCTTTTGGCGTGGCAAGAAGAAGATTCTGTGAACAACAAAGCGCCATCGTCCGTAAACGATGGCGCGCATTTTTCACCCCGCGATCGGGGTTATCCCGAGCGTCGTTTTCACAACAACGCCCGCAAGCATGGCGACGACATAGATTACCATCGCCACGAGCCTCACCATCGCCACTCCACGTTGGTGACGAGGCGGGCACTCCTCCCTCTCCTCACTTGCCTCGTGAACAAGCGAGGGAATCTCTAAAAAGGCGCGGGTCGTCATGGCTTTCTCCTCCAGAGAGAGTTAGGGATTGTGTTCCTCTTATCATTATCTCTCTCTTTTGAATCTGTGTCAATAGTTTGTACAGTTAACCATATGAGGTGACACTTAAGGTAGAATTGAGGTGACAAAGGGTAATCATCTTAATTTAAAAGGCGAAAGCTTAAAAAC
>PFQT01000034.1 GCA_002788135.1 Candidatus Yonathbacteria bacterium CG_4_8_14_3_um_filter_46_25 | reverse complement strand
TTTTTAAGCTTTCGCCTTTTAAATTAAGATGATTACCCTTTGTCACCTCAATTCTACCTTAAGTGTCACCTCATATGGTTAACTGTACAACGGTTTGGCGGGCGACTTTTTTTGGTGTATAATAGCTTGCATTGGCAAGTAATTTTCTTATTATTTATGGGACACAAGACATTTATTTTTATCGGGACATCGGGGTGTGGCAAAGGGACGCAAGCAAAACTTCTGCGCGCATACCTTGAGAAGAACGACCATGGTATAGAAATTTTTTATTTACAGACAGGCAGTCATTTCCGCGAATTCATCAAAGGCGATACGTATACGCAAAAACTCGCGAATGAAATTATGGAAGACGGTGAACGAGAGCCCGACTTTCTTGCCGTGTGGATATGGAGCGAGGCGTTCATTAAAAATATAGAAAACAAAGAACATTTTATTATTGATGGAACGCCGCGCTCGCTTAATGAAGCGGTGGTGCTTGATACGGCGATACGCTTTTACAAACGCGGGAAACCCTACGTTGTTTTCATAAATACTTCGCGAGAGTGGGCGCGGGAGCGGCTCCGTGGACGAGGAAGGGCTGATGATAAAGAAGAGAGTGATGTCGAAAATCGGCTGAACTTCTTTGAAACGGATGTCATGCCAGCCGTTGAATATTATCGGCAGAATCCTGATTATATTTTCCTCGAAATAAACGGCGAACAGTCGATTGAAGATGTGCACCACGACATCGCCGCGAAACTTTCCGAGTAGAAGAAGTTTTTTTTATTATAAAACCATGATCGTTCGATTGGAAAAGGAATTGCAGAAATTGCAGGAGGGTGGAAAGCGGCTTGCTTTCGCTCTTGACGAAGTGGCGCGAGCGATCGTTTCTGGCGTGAGGACAATAGAGCTTAATGATATCGCCGAGAGAATCATTCGCGAAGGAGGCGACGTGCCTGCTTTTCTCAATTATCGTCCCAATGGGGCATCCGCGCCATATCCCGCGACACTGTGTGTATCGGTTAACGATGAGGTTGTCCACGGGATTCCGAGCGAAAAGGGGATCCTTAAAGAGGGAGATATCGTCGGGATTGATCTTGGCCTTCGCCACAATGGTCTTTTTGTCGATATGGCGGTGACTGTTCCCGTCGGCGCGATTGACGCTTCCGCGGTAAAGCTCATAGAGACAACACGCAACGCGCTTAATGCTGGCATTGCCGCCGCACGCGCGGGAGGATATATCGGTGATATAGGGAATGCGATTGAGAAGTTGGTCGATGGGAGCGGTTTCTCTATCGTTCGAGAACTTGGAGGACATGGTGTCGGACGAGCAGTGCACGAAGACCCTTATATCGCGAACTTCGGTTCAGGTGAGCGGGGAGAACGAATAGTGGCTGGAATGGTGCTTGCGATAGAGCCAATGCTCAACGAAGGGGGACATAGTGTTGTTTTATCAAAACAGGATAAATATACATTTCGAACAAAAGACGGCAAACGAAGCGCTCATTTTGAGCATACCATCCTCGTAACCGACGGCGAACCAGAAATATTGACCGCGATATAATTCATATCCTACGCCGCCCTTGGCATGGTATGGAGACGCATTGCCACAAATGCTCCTCTTTGTGACGAAATATAGTATAATTGTGCCATGGAGGGTCGTCGCCAAAACGAAAATCGATTTTCATCTCCCGACGAAGAGTTGCGCTATTTGCGTGAGCAGGTTGCGCACAAGGAACGCGAACTTGAATCCGTGTCGGCACCTGTTGATCGGGAAAAGATCATTTCGGAACAAGTTAAGCGTTATGAGAAAACGCTACCGAACGCTGTGCTGACAGATGATTACGAAATGAAAATTGACGAGATCGAAAAAAAAGTTCTCTCAATAAAACCCGAACACGAAAAAAAACTCAATATGCTGGTAGATGTTGTGCGCGCCAAGGGGATCAAGAACGCGATGTCCATGGCGGCCGCGATACAAAGTCCTCACATCGACGATGATTTTCATCGGTTTCTTGTGCAGTATCTTGCGGAGGGGATGGACGTCGTCGGTCTTAAATCCGGCGGTGACATCGAGCGCGCGCTCAACATGCGGCTTTATGAGATCACGCTTCCGGAGATCAATGAGCAAAACGAAACTCGAAAGTTTGCCGAACTTGTTTCCGTAATGGAACATTTTTATTTCGGCATGATTTCCGTAAGAGAGGAGCAGAAATTTTTCTCCGCGTTTCGTCGTGGGTATTTTACGCTTGAGCTTGCGCTCTCAAACTTTACCGAAGAAGCAGTTTTTTACGCCGCAGTTCCACGCACGTGCACGAACCTTTTTGAAAAACAAATTCTTGCCACCTTTCCGAATGCGGTTATTCGCGAGCATAAAGAAGACTATAATCCATTTAACGAGAACGGTGTTTCGGTCGGGGCATACGCCGCTTCGTCATACACCCCAGTGTTCCCGCTTAAGACCTACGAAGCGTTCGAACACGACCCTTTGAATATCATACTTGGTTCGTTCTCGAAAATTAAACGTGACGGTGAAGCGGCGGCGATCCAGATTGTCATCGCTCCGCGCGAGAACGCTTTCGAGACACAATATCGGGGAGTTGCAGACAAGATAAAAGAAGGAATACCGAGAAAGAATGCTCTCGAACATGCGGGGGTTACGCTTGCGAAAGAATTTTTCAGAGCGACCAAGGATCTTGCGTTTGGCAATGGCGTGAATGATAAAAAGCAAACGGAAGGGAAGTCGACCGGTGTTGACGAGGAGGCGCTTGAAAACATAAAGCAAAAAACCTCCGCGCCGATTTTTGATACCAACGTACGCCTGATCGCATCGGCTGAAAACGACACGCGGGCGGAAGGCATTCTCGACGATCTTATGGCGGCGTTCAATCAATTCGGGAACACGCATGGCAACCGCATTGTTTTCAAAAAACAAAAAGGGAAAGTGCTTGAGAAGTTTCTTCATTGTTTTTCATTCCGGTTGTTTTCCGACAATGAAAGTTTTCCACTTAACACAAAAGAATTGACGACCATGTTTCATTTCCCGGTAAAAGCACTTCATTACGCGAACTTAAAGCAGGCGCGCGGGGCATCATCGCACGTGCCGCTCGAGCGTGCGGGTGGCGGCATCATCCTCGGGGTTAATCACTATCAGGGTACGGACACGCAGATACGATTTTCCGACGAGGATCGTATGCGACATTTCTATTGCATCGGACAGACGGGAACTGGCAAAACCACGCTTCTCAAGAATATGATCGCGCAAGATATCGTTGGCGGGAAGGGCGTGTGCATGATTGACCCGCACGGGACGGATATTGTTGATGTTTTGGGTATAATTCCGCGCGAACGTGTTGACGATGTGATATATTTCGATCCCGCCTATGTTGAGCGTCCAATGGGACTCAATATGCTCGAGTATAATCAAAACTATCCAGAACAAAAAACATTTGTTGTTAACGAACTTTTCAGTATCTTTCAGAAACTCTATGGCGCCGTTCCCGAATCAATGGGGCCGATGTTCGAGCAATATTTCCGCAATGCCACTATGCTTGTTATCGAAGACCCAAAAACAGGGAATACGCTTCTCGATGTTTCGCGTGTGATGGCAGACGCGCATTACCGCGACCTTAAACTTTCGCGATGCAGGAATCCGGTGGTAGTGCAATTTTGGCGCGAAGTCGCGCAAAAAGCCGGTGGTGAAGCATCGCTTGCCAATATGGTACCTTATATCACGAGCAAATTCGATGTGTTTCTTGCCAATGAAATTATGCGGCCCATCATTGCCCAAGAACATTCGGCGTTCAACTTCCGCGAGATCATGGATAATCGCAAGATACTTCTCGTCAATCTTTCAAAAGGACGGCTCGGAGACATCAACTCGAGTCTTATTGGGCTCATTCTTGTCGGCAAAATACTCATGGCGGCGCTCTCTCGTGTTGACGCGATGGGTAATGATATGCCCGACTTCTATCTTTATATAGATGAATTTCAGAACGTGACCACTAACTCGATCGCGACGATTCTCTCCGAGGCGAGAAAATATCGTTTGAGTCTCAATATCGCGCACCAATTCATTGCGCAGATACAAGAAGGTATTCGCGACGCGGTGTTCGGCAACGTCGGCTCGATGGCGGTGTTTCGCGTTGGCGCCGATGATGCGAAATTTCTTGAGAGTCAATTCACGCCGACGTTTGCGGCACGCGATATAATGAATCTTCAAAACCACAACGCGTATCTTAAGATGCTTGTGAATGGTACGCCGGCCAATCCGTTCAATATCGAAACATTTGCCCCATCGGGTGGAAATCCCGATGTCGTTGCCAGCCTGAAAGAGCTCTCCTATCTCACTTACGGACGCGATCGCGCGGAGGTGGAAGCGGAAGTCGCAAAAAAGTATTCCAGAGATTAGCGAATTGGGTTGCTATCGCGCGAGCAGGCGACGAAATATTCTGAACGTTGAACTTGCCCTCATCGTCATAAATATGATGTAATGTCAAGTGTTTTATTTTCCGCTTATTCTTGCTACTATAAACGATGTTCATTAATGTTTACAATGTATGAAAAAGCACCATAAAGACGAACGGACATTGGTTATCGTGAAGCCCGATGGCGTTCAACGCTCGCTTATCGGCGAGGTAATTTCGCGCTATGAACGGGTCGGGCTCAAGCTTGTCGGGCTCAAGCTTGTCGTGCCGACAGAGGATCGTGTCGAGCAACACTATACGCTCGATCCGCAGTGGCGCCGGGTGACCGGTGAGAAAACAATCAAAAGTTACAAAGACAAAGGTCTGACGCCGCCGTCGGAAGATCCGCTTGAGGTTACCGCGAAAATTCTGAAGGGTTTGAAAAAGTACATGACGAGTGGGCCGGTCGTCGTGATGGTGTGGGAAGGGGCGCACGCGGTCAAGATCGTGCGCAAGATAACGGGCGGGACGGAGCCGCTTACCTCCGATGTCGGGACGATTCGTGGCGATTTTGTTCTGGATTCATACCAAATGGCCGATGCCGACGGTCGCTCGGTGCGTAATGTCATCCACGCGTCTGGTTCTCCCGAAGAGGCGGATGCCGAAATTGCGCACTGGTTCGACAAAAATGAGCTTTTGAAATACCGGCTCATTCAGGATGGGGTACTCTACGATGTAAATATGGATGGAATTTTCGAATAAGCATTTCACCTTTGTTTTTAGCTTTAAAAAATCGTATTGAAATTTTTTTGCAATAATGATATACTGTAAATGGGTTGCTTTGGAGTACGTCGTCCACTTTTAAACAATCGCACAGGATGTCTAACTATTATATTGTGCCGTGGTGCAATGTTGCGGATATCCACCTAGCATTTGCTGGGGCGATGTATTTTTCCAAGGCAACCCGTTTAAGGGTCCCGTCGTGCAGTGAGCCGCGGGATTTTTAATGTTTTTACTCGTCTTTCTTGTCGATTCCCTCGTCTGAATTTTTCGGATATAATCGAATGATGATGACCAAACGCAATTCTTTTTCCATTTTTCTTGTTATTCTCATTGTTTTCATCGCGATCGCCAATTGGTTCGCGAACATTTTTTATCTTTATTGGCTGATCTGGTGGTTTGATCTCGTAATGCATTTCCTTGGCGGGCTCTGGGTCGGAGCAAGCGGTCTTCTTATATTCTCTTCCATCAAGAAAAAGCGCGGGTCACAAGCGCCGGTTGACATGAAACTTGCTTTTACAGTCGCACTTGCGTGCGCAATCGTTATCGGAGGCGGGTGGGAGGTGTTTGAGTTCAGTCTTGACCGGCTTCTTATCGCCGAATTGCAAAGCGGAATCGCGGATACCGCAAGCGATCTTCTCATGGATTTCATCGGTTCGATCGCAGGAGCATATTTCTTTTTAAGAACAGAGTTAATAGTAACGACACCGTCTGAGAATCGCTCCTAAGCGATCTTAAATGGTTTATTGAGCAAATGAAAACAGTCAAATTAACATTTCATGGCGGCGGTCGGACGGTAACGGGGTCAAATTTTCTTCTTGAGACCGAAACACAAAAGATACTTATTGATTGCGGACTTTTGCAAGGAGAGGCGGCCGAGAAAGAAGATACGGGAGAAAAACCGTTTCCTTATGATCCGCGATCGATCGACATATTATTCGTGACTCATGCCCATCTTGACCATGTTGGAAGGATTCCGGTGTTGGTGCGGGATGGTTTTCACGGCACGATATACTCAACGCCGCCGACCAAAGATATTGCCGAGGTGATCCTTGCCGATGGAATTCATGTCGCCGCAAGCCATCAACATAATGGCAATGACGGGAAAAAAGAAACGCCGCTTTCGTATGATGAAGCGGACGTGCGCACTGCGATGGAGCTCTGGAAAACTCTCCCTTATCATGAACCGCTTGACCTTAAAGATGGTATGCGTGTCATGTTCTGGGACTCGGGACACATTCTTGGTTCAGCGATGATTGAGATAGCATACGGAGAAAAAAAGATGCTGGTGACCGGCGATCTTGGCAACTCACCGGCGCCGCTTCTGCATGACACCGAGATTGTACCCGATGTGAATTATTTGGTTATGGAAAGCGTCTATGGCGATCGCAACCATGAAGGCGTTACCGAGCGAAAAGAAAAATTCAAAGATGTCATCGAGGACACTATCGCGAAAAAAGGCGTCTTGGTCATCCCCGCATTTTCGATTGAGCGTACGCAGGAGCTTCTTTTTGAACTCAATGAATTTGTCGAGCACCGCATAATTCTGCCAATTCCGGTGTTCGTTGATTCTCCGCTCGCGATCAAGGTTACCGAGATATACAAGCACTACGAGAATTATTTTAACGCGAATGCTCGGCATATCATCAAATCGGGTGATGACATATTCCAATTTCCCAATCTTTGTTTTACGTTCGGCGCGCGGGAATCGATCGGAATCAAAAAAGTGCCAGTCCCCAAAGTGATCATTGCCGGTTCGGGAATGTCGAATGGAGGGCGGGTGGTTTATCACGAGCGCAATTATCTCTCCGATCCGAGCACAACACTCCTTCTTGTCGGTTTCCAGGCGGTAGGAACACCGGGGAGGGCGCTTGCGACGGGGGAAAAAACCATTTCGATCCTTGGCGAGAGAGTGTCAGTACGTGCCCGTGTGGAGAACATACGCGGCTATTCTGCGCACAAAGACTCTGATGGACTGTTCGGCTTTGTCGAAGCAATGGGTGATTCGCTCGAAAAGATTTTTGTCGTACAAGGAGAACCGAAATCCGCGCTCTTTTTGGTACAACGGCTTCGTGACAATTTGGGCAGTAATGCTGTTTCGCCGGAAGATAACAAAATGATTGAACTCGAGTTTTAATTTGCGCTACCAACAAAAAAACACCCGAGTATGCTCGGATGTTTTTTTGTTGTTTTTACGAGATGTGTTTTACGACCCGTTTGAATGTTTCGGGGTGATGTTCCGCCACGTCGGCGAGAATTTTTCGGTCAAGCGCGATGTTTTTCTTCTTGAGCATATCGATAAATTTACTGTATGAAACTCCAAGCGTTTTTGTTGCCGCGCCGATCTTTATCTGCCACAGTTTTCTGAAATCGTTTTTTTTGTCCCGTCTGTGAGCGAATGCGTGCATGCCAGCATGAAAGATCGCCTCTTTTGCTTGACGTTCCTTGGTGCTTCTGCCGAAACGGTATCCTTTTGTCTGTTTGAGTACGTTTCGTCTTTGCTTAAGTGCGGTTACTCCTCCTTTTACTCGTGTCATAATTCTTCGGTTGCCGCCGTCTCCGACAGCAACGTGTTATTAGTTTTACAAAAATCTACTCTTATCTTTATTACTCATGGTAAATTTGATTGATCGTTTCCCGGCGAGCTGGTTCGCCCTCGACTCTTTTGCGTTGAAATGATTTTTGCCTGACCTTCGGGCAATGATTTTCCCTTTTTTAGTTACGCGCAATCTTTTAGCGAATGATTTATTTGTTTTCATGTTTTTTATTCTTTTGCGCCAATTGGTGGTCTTACTCCTTCCTTCCCCGTTCGTTCAATGACCATAACAAGACCCTTCGGATTCTTTTTTGGTTCTTCCGCGACGCGAAAGTTTTCGGCGATCAAATTCGTTATTCGATCGAGTCGTTCTTTCTGAAACGTGATCGTGCTATATTTCGCTCTCCCTACAAGAAAAAGTTCGATCTTGACGCGGTGCCCTTCTTTCAGCCATGCCGACACCCGCTTTGCTTTGAGTCCCAGATCGTGCTCGGATGTCCCTATTTTTATCTGCACATTTTTCGTTTCAGTCACGTGTGCCTTTGCTTTTGTGCTCCGATCTTTTTTCTTCTGCTGGTATTGAAATTTACCATAATCCATTATTTTTGCAACTGGAGGTTGCGCATTTGGAGATATTTCGATCAGGTCAAGTCTTCGTGAGCCTGCCGCGGAAAGAGCTTCATCTTTTGACATTACGCCCAAGTTCTCGCCGTCGTCAGTAACGACCCGTAATTCGGAGGCGCGTATTTGGCCGTTGATTGCTATCCTGTCTGGTTTTTTCAATTTTTTATCTCAATAATAAATCCGCTTCATTGCGGACCTACATGACAATTATAGCTTTTTGAGCATGAAAAGTCAAACGTTTGTCTCGTGCAAGGCACCCTCATTGCATTTAAGACGCTACGGCTTATAATAAACAGTATTTAATTGCTAATCAGAATAGTATTTATGGACAACACGCTTTTATTCCATGTCACCAGTCGTTTACGGAGCGGTGTTTCCCAGGCGGACATAAAAAAAGACCTTCTTGCAGTCGGATGGACGGAAGATCAGGCAAATGCGGCCATTGCGGAAGGTTTGGTCGCCTTCGGGGTTCCGGCGCCACAAGGCAGGGCGGCAGGCGGCATCAAGTCGTCAGTTGCCGAAGTCGCCGTGAACTTTTTCTCTTTTGTTCTTCTTGGCGTGATCGTTTGGGCGGCTATCTCGCTTTATTATGGAATTATTAATCGCTATTTCCCCGATCCGCTCGTCGATCGATATGCGTACGCTTCCTCCACGCGATTGATTCATTACGCTACCGCGGCGCTTATCGTTGCGTATCCGATCTACTACATGGCACTTCGTATTTGGTTCAAGCGATTCCGTGAAGACGAGAAAAAGGTTGAATCGGGTCTCACGAAGTTTCTCACCTATATCGTGCTTTTGATCGCTTCCGGCGCGATTGTTGGCGATCTTATCACAGCGCTCTTTTATTTTTTTCAAGGAGAGATCACGATCCGGTTCATCCTTAAAGTGCTTACGGTACTCTTTGTTGGCGGGGTAGTCTTTAGCTTCTACTTTCTTGAGCGAAAAAAGATCCAGTATGGCCACGATATACCGCGAAAAACATTTACATCATTCGGTGTTGTTGTCAGTGTGTTCGTTGTGATCGGTATTATCCTCGGATTTCTTACTGCTGGGTCCCCTGCGACAGCGCGTGACCGCGGATTTGATCTGGATCGTTCGCAGAATCTGCGTAATATCTCATCATCCATAAGTACATTTGCGTACAATTTCAAGCGCCTTCCCGCCTCGCTTGAAGAAGTAACAACGAGTAGTACCTATCTGGACATAACCGACCCCGAAACGGGAAAACCATACGAGTATCGGATTATCGTTGCGCCAACCGGCGCAGCCTTCGAGGGTACGTATGAATTGTGTGCTGACTTTGCGCTCGCATCGGATCAGAATGGCGATTATTACAATGACGCATACTCCCGTTATTCCGCGGGAAAAAGTTGTTTCATGCAATCTGTTTCAACGCAGACGCGATAAAAAATCCGCACATGGAATCCGTTTTTACTTGACATAAAGAGCGCCCGCTTCGCACAATGTTCCGCTGTGCGGAATTTTGGTGCGAAGCGGGCGTTTTGCGTTACTTTCTTTCGCGCTTCTTTATGACGATAAGAAGTGCGTCCGTACTTTGATCCTCATCTGGTGGCATTATGATGAAATCAAAATCGGGATAGCGTTCCTTGAGTTGAGGAAGCTTGTCGAGGAACTTTTTTCGAGACGCAAGGAACATCAGATCATTCCCATTGGGTAATATGTCTGACAAGAGCAATTCCTGTTCCGGCACTAGATGTCCTGTTGTCGTCGGCGTGTCATGATTCGGTCTCTCTTTGGGGAGAGTCGCTACAAGTGCTGATCCAAATATCACTGTCAGCGCGATAAGATAGATGGCGAGCTGTTGCCTCGTATCGATTTTCATGGCAAGTTCCTTTCTGTTGTTGAGATGTATTCTCTCTTGACGATACCACATGAAGAAAACAAAAGAAACACCCCCCTTTTCTTTGTGTCCCTTTTCCGCTAGAATGTGCGAGGTGTGTATATTGCGGGCCATTAGCTCACCTGGTAGAGCGCATCCATGGCATGGATGAGGTAGCCGGTTCGAGTCCGGCATGGTCCACAATTCCGAATTTGAAGAAAGATTGACCGCGCCCGCGCCAGAGGCGCGGGCTTCTTCCCACCTTTCGGATTCGGAAGTTTCTTTCTGCGGTGTCTGTTTGAAAATATCCGAACGGAACTGGCTTGGCTCGGCGGGCGGAATTCCCCTCATACCCCCTTTCCGCCCGCCTTGCCTTGCCTGCCCAACCGAAACTCGTGAGTGAAGGCGGAAACCGGAGCGGAAAGGACGATTTCAAGTTTTTCTTTGGCGGCTTGCTCTCAAATCCTATCGGATTTTAATTCTGGCGGCAAATTCTTTCAGAGTTTTCCTTCCTTTATCAATTCGATTGACGACTTTCCGGTTTGGACTTTGAAAATCGCTTCTCCGTCATTCGTAATTGCGTCTCCGATTCTCTCGGCTTGCTTGGGAGGAGTATTTGGCGGGAGTTTATTAATTTCAAAAAATTCAATTTTATCGGCTTCATCGTTGAGCGTAATTTCACCACCAATTTTTTTACAAATGAAAGAAAGGACGACCTCGTTTTTATCTGGTTTGCTATAAACTCCCGCCAATTTAGAAATTTCAACTTCCAACCCAGTTTCTTCTTTCACTTCTCTTTTCAAGCCGTCCCACGGAGATTCGCCATTTTCCATAGTCCCGCCGGGCAAATTCCATAAGTCATAATCACGTCTATGGCAAAGCAGAACTCGCTTCTGTTCATCAAAAATAATTCCAAATATGCCGATTGTGAATTGTGGTTTCATAAATTATTTTAATTCCTGCTTTGCCATTTCCAAAGTTTCGTTAATAAATTGTTCTTTGTTTTTAGTATATGTTCCTCGATCATCGGCGTGCTTTTCGGCTAGCTCTGTTTTTAATTCAGCATATTGCTTGGCGCGCACAGAATTTTTGCGAAGATAACCGCGAAAAAGCAAATCGTTTTTCCAATAATTATTTCCAAAGACGGCTACTGTATTTTTTATAAAGTATGGAAATTCCCAGATATTCCCAACAACAAAAGTTGTACCCGCATCTTTTCCTCCCAGGAAGTTAACAATACAGTCTGCAATAAACGACAAAACGTCAGGAGTCACCTTTTGATCCAAAAAACGCGAATACCCAGAAGTTTGCTTCCTGATATCCAGATCGACTTGATTAAAGTGTTGTTTTAGTAAATCTTCCATATTTCATTTTCATGCTTAGAATACCCTTACTTTGCTACGGTTCAAAGTTGGAAATCTGGCGGAGCATATTGGACGAAGTTCGAATGTATTTTGAGTTAAATCCTGATTCGGACTAAATGCGCCTCGGACACGCTCGCGGACTCGCGTGTGCAAA
>PFQT01000036.1:1233-30578 GCA_002788135.1 Candidatus Yonathbacteria bacterium CG_4_8_14_3_um_filter_46_25 | reverse complement strand
AAGATGATTACCCTTTGTCACCTCAATTCTACCTTAAGTGTCACCTCATATGGTTAACTGTACACAGTGCTGACGAAAAAGATGTATAATGTTGTGAGAATATTATAAGAATATCATTTACTGTAAAAACCATGAAAACATTTAAAGCGCGAACATTCACATGGTTGGAAACTGGCTTGGTAAAAGTGTGTTTTCTTTCTGTAGGGATATTGCTCGGTCTTTATTTCTATGACTATTTCGTCTCACTTATTATGCTCTGGTGGTTTCTGTTCATCTTTACCGCAACCTATTGTATCATCCGACTTTCTGTAATAGAGCAGTAGCGATATTCCGTTGATCGTGTGGCGTGCGGTATTGAATAAACGCTATCTATGGATGAACAACGCTCACAATCTATAACGCGACGCGCGGAAGCGTACGACGAAGAAAAAAAGAATTTTTGGATAAGTTGCCGCGGACGATAGTCAAAAAACAAAAAAGAAATACAGCGACCACGCGAGAGTGGTCGCTGTATCAGCCAGACGAACGGTTTGTCTACTGGTGCGGGTGTCCCCATCTCTTCTCGAGAATCGCTCGCACGACATTATCCACCGTGCCGACGAAATCGGCGATAGGAACCCTTTTCTCGAGAGTTGCTCCTTGCGGAATTCCAATCCGGAGACCTGACTGAAAAAATTGCTTCCGAATACGGGTGAAGACCTGTGTCAAGTCTTGTCCCGCCTCCGGCACTTCGACAAGGATAAAGGCAGGAATATCCTCTCCAAGCCTTTTGATGACAATGGGTGCATATCTCACCATGTCCAATCTCCTTCCTTGTAGTTGGTAAACGTGGTAGAAATCATTCTCTACAGGTAAGTATAGGCAAATTGAAGCATGAAATCAATACATGAAATGGGTACCTTTCACACCTGTTCGTTTCTGTCTTCAACTCAATAACTCTTTCTTTTATCCTCATCGGGGTTTCTTTCGGATTGGTTTTAGGTCTGGTTGATTTCGGTTCTAGCCCGCCCTCTCCGTCAGATAGCCATATCGCTCCAAACTCCTTTGGCTGTATTCGCAAACCCTAACCGCATCTTTTAATTTTATTTCCTTGTTGATAATCGGCAATATCCACCTTAGCCTTTCTTCTTTGATTGTTTTTGATATTTATACTCATTTTCCAAAACTAACGCTTTGAGGCAAAAACCGCCACATATGTATGGATATTACCCGAAGACTCTTCCATTAATTCAGGATTCGTGCTTTAATAGTATTCATTTTGTATTTGGTTATTATTGTACGCAATATAATATTATGGAAATCAGAAATATCGCCATCATTGCCCATGTTGATCATGGCAAGACGACACTCACCGATAAGATACTCCAGCAAACGGGTATGTCGGACGGGACGGTTTCAATGGACTCGAATGCGATCGAACAAGAGCGCGGCATTACGATATACGCAAAAAATACTTCGGTATACTATAAAAATACCAAGATCAATATTTTGGACACGCCCGGACATGCCGATTTCGGGTCGGAGGTTGAGCGTGTTTTGCGTTCGATTGACAGCGTGCTCCTCGTGGTTGATGCCGCGGAAGGCCCCATGCCCCAGACAAAGTTTGTCCTTAAGAAATCACTCGAGCTCGGGTTGAAACCGATCTTGGTATTGAACAAAATCGATAAACCTGCCGCTGATGTGAAAAAAGCGCATGATCAAGTGTATGAGCTTTTCTTTGACCTTGGCGCGAGTAATGATCAGTTGAACTTTGAGACCGTGTATGCAATTGGCCGCGATGGGGTCGCAAAACTCAAGATGGAAGACGAGGATCATGATCTGATGCCACTTCTTGATCTTATTTTAGAGAAGGTATCTCCGGCTTCTGACCAAGCGCTTTCCGCCGGTGCGCTCAAGGCGCAAGTATTCAACTTAGCATATGATAATTTTTTGGGACGCATGGGTGTTTGTCGGATATATGCGGGAAAGATCAAGAATAGTCAGAATATTACCGTAAAGGATCCGAGTGGTCATGTTTATACCGGTAAGATAATGAAACTTTTTACATTTGAAGGATTCGATAAAAAGACGGTGGACGAAGCCGAAGCAGGAGATATTATTATGGTTGCCGGTCTGCCAGACATCTTTATCGGACAAACCCTTCTTGATAATCCTCACACGGCGGCTTTGCCCGCTATTCATGTTGATGAGCCGACCTTATCCATCAAGATGATGATCAACGACTCTCCTTTTGCGGGGCGGGTTGGGAAACTTTTAACATCACGGCAAATTCGAGAACGGCTTGAAAAAGAGCTTGAGGTCAACGTTGGCCTTCAAGTTGATTTTGAGAGCGGCGCGGAATTTAAGGTCTTTGGTCGCGGTGAATTGCATCTGGCGATTTTGCTTGAGCGTATGCGGCGCGAGGGATTTGAAATGGCTGTTTCTCAACCGGAAACGATCATCAAGGTCATTGATGGCGTAAAACAAGAACCGTTTGAGGAAGTAACGATCGTGGTTCCAGACGAGTATGTGGGTACGGTTATGGAGAGGATCGGAAACCGTAAGGGGATTATGATCGATATGAAACAAGAGCGCGGGCAGACCCGGTTTATCTTCCATGTGCCGACACGCGGTTTGATCGGATATCGAAACAAGTTCGTGGTTGACACGAAAGGCGAAGGGATATTGACGAGCATCTTTTATGCATTTGCGCCGCATGCCGGTCCGATTATTAAAACCGAGTACGGCTCCATGGTTTCCATGACGAGCGGAAAAGCGCTTGCGTTCGCGCTCGGCGGGTTGCAGGAACGCGGAGTGCTCTATATTACTCCGGGGACGGAAGTGTACGAAGGAATGATTATCGGATGTACCGTTAAGGGTGAAGACATGACTGTGAATCCGACTAAAGGGAAACAGCTGACCAATATGCGTGCGTCTGGGTCCGATGAAGCGATTCAGCTTACACCTCCGTTCGACCTTACGCTTGAACGGGCGCTTGGTTTAATGCGCGAGGACGAGTATCTTGAGATCACTCCGACGAATATTCGCTTGCGTAAAAAATTCCTTACTGAAAATGAACGCAAAAGATCTTTGCGACAGAGGGTCGGAGCATAGCGAGGACCTCAAGTCATTGACAAAAATACGCCAAAATGCTATCATCAATGAACCTTATTGAATGTCGAGCTCTCGTCTAGCATCGCTATTCAAAAGCGATATTAGATAATCGATACACCATGAATAACTCATTTAAGACCCGCGACCGAGGCGGGCGGGATCGTTTTCAAAAACGTTCCGATCGTAATTACGGCGGTCGAAAACGTTTTGGCGGACACATCGGCGGCGGAGCGAAACGCGGCCGGTTCCATGCAAAAACGATCAGCCATGACAAATTTATCAATAAGAATCCGACCGCGCAGATTGAAGCGGTATATACTCCCGCGCACGCTTTTTCTGATTTTGGTTTTCACCCAACCATCGTAAGCAACTTGGCGAAAAAAGGATATAAGAATCCAACTCGGATTCAAGATGAGTCTATACCACATATCCTTGCCGGTAGAGACGTTGTAGGTCTTGCAAACACGGGGAGCGGAAAAACCGCCTCTTTTGTTTTACCCATTATCGAGAAACTGAAAAAAAAGCAAACGCTAGAAACTGCGCTTATTGTCGTTCCGACGCGCGAACTTGCCCAACAGATCCAATTTGAATTCAGACAGTTCAGTGACGGGATGCGGCTGTATTCCGCCGTATGTGTTGGAGGTCTTAATATCTATCCGCAAAAAAAGGATCTTCGGCGCGGCCCCAATGTTGTTATCGGCACTCCGGGACGACTGAAAGATCTCATCAACCAACGCGAGTTACGTTTGGAAAATACGACTACGCTCGTACTTGATGAGGCCGACCGCATGCTTGATATGGGATTTTTGCCGGACGTTACATTTATTATCAGTAAACTTCCCGTGAAACGGCAGTCGCTTTGTTTCGGAGCAACAATCACTCCGGAAATATCGCGCCTGCTTCAGAAAATGCTTATTGATCCGGTGACTGTTTCGGTGCGTACCAGTGAGACGGGTGAACATATCGCGCAAGATATCATTAGAGCTCGAACAGGGGAAGAAAAAATGCAAAAACTGACCGACATGCTTGCGCAAGATGATTTTGAAAAAGTTCTTATTTTCGGACAAATGAAGCACAGTGTGCAAAAACTTGCCGACTTGCTTAGCAAAATGGGTTTCCCGGCAGTGGCGATCCACGGGAATAAATCGCAACCGCAACGGCAACGGGCGCTTGATATGTTCAAAACAGGGAAGGTCAATATCCTCGTTGCAACCGACGTGGCGGCGCGCGGACTTGATATCCCGAATGTAAGCCATGTTATAAACTTCGATCCCCCAAACACTCACGAAGAATATGTGCACAGAATTGGCAGAACTGGGCGCGCCGGAAAGCCGGGGCAAGCGTACACGTTCGTAGGATAAAGTTTGTTACGTTCGTTTCGTGACGTCATCACGATTCATAAAGCGATGAGAATACTCGGGCGGGGTGCGTACACGCACGGTATAAAACTTTTTTTGATGGTATACTGTATTATGCGGCACGCAATACGCGACGCAGTTTATCGTCTGTCGGATGATATTTCGCGCCGTTTTGTCGGGAGCGATATTTTTTGGCACGGGCTCGCGATCGCTCCTATTTATTTTTTTGGCGCTGGCGGGATTCTCGGTTCGGCTGTGGGGCTTGTCATCGTCGGAAGGTTCGACGTGAACGGGATTGGTATGGAGTTAACCATTGACTATGAGCGATTTATATGATATTATCCTTTTTATGAGGAAGCGATATCTATCTATTTGCGTCGGCTTTGTTTCGGAAAGATTGTGCTGTGCTGTACAAAAGCATGAGTTAACCACTAACACATGAAAAGATTTTTTAAATATTTATTTTTCATAGTTATAGGTATAGTACTTGTTGGTGTCGCGGCGAATATTTTTCTCGAAAACGAGGATAATATAATAAGGACATTTGCTGTTCATCGCGGCGATCTTGTGCGTCAAGTTTCAGTGTCCGGAAAAGTGGTTGCGGCAGAGAGCGTTGATTTGGTTTTCAGTCAGTCTGGTCGTGTTTCTTTTGTGTATACAAGGGTTGACGCTAAAGTGTTCGAAGGTGATATTTTGGCTACCATCGAAAATGATGACCTTCATGCCGATATTTTGCAAAAAGAGGCGGCGTACGAATCAGCGCAAGCAAAACTTGAATCGCTCCAAGCAGGCACTCGACCGGAGCAGTTGGCCGTCACGCAATCAAGTATTGAAAGCGCCACTGTCGCGATTGCTCGCGCGAATGAATCGATCATTGATGCGATCGAAAGTGCTTATACACAATCCGATGATGCTATACACCATCGGATTGATCAATTCATCACGAATCCGAAAGGTAACTCTCCCCGGCTTGATCTCTTGGTTGCCGACGGGCAACTCAAGTCGGATATTGAATGGGGGAGGCTACAAATGGAGTCGGCACTTTCTTTATGGAATATTCAGCTTGCGGGTCTTGGTACGCTTAAAGACCCGTCAGACGCGGCAAAAACGGCTATGGATAACCTCGACTTCGTTAGGGCGTTTCTTGAGAAAGTTGCGCTTGCGGTCAATTCACTTACGCCGGATTCTGGTACTTCACAGGCCGTCATCGACGGGTACCGCCTTGATGTCACGACGGCTCGCGCTAACATCAATAGTGCCATAATCACGCTTACCGCAGTTATAACGGCACAAAAGAACGCGGCGACCGCGCTTGTTACGGCACAGAAGAAGCTCATGCTTGAAGAAGCCGGAACAGCCGATGAAGATGTTGCCGCCCAAAAAGCGCAGGTAAAAGCCGCCCATGCCGATCTCGAGCGGTCTCGCGCAAATTACAAGAAAACTCTCATTACTGCCCCTTTTAATGGTATTGTGACCAAGATGGACGCGAGGGTTGGTGGGAGCGCGTCTCCAGGAGTTCCGCTTATTTCGATGATCAGCGCCGATACGCTGGAGATCGAAAGTTTCGTACCGGAAACAAGCGCGCCGCTTCTCAACGTGGGAGACAATACAAGAGTAACCTTTGACGCATATGGTTCGGACATTCCCTTTGACGCTACGATTATCTCGATAGATCCTGCGGAAACGATACGCGACGGCATTTCGACCTATCGGACAAAATTGCGACTTTCAACACTCGATGATCGGGTCAAATCGGGCATGACAGCGAACATTATTGTCGTAACGGAGAAAAAAATGGATGTGATCTCCATTCCTCAAGGAATCATTTTTGAACATGATGGCAAGAAGTTCGTACGGATAAAAACCGGGGATACCATCAAAGATGTTTTCGTTGTGACCGGCAGTCTCTCGTCGCTTGGCACAATCGAGATCATTTTCGGGCTTAAAGAAGGAGACGAGGTAGTCATCGACTCCGGTGTAAAGTGAACCATGTTTCCAAGATTCACGCTTAATCTTCGTATCGGGTTTTTTCTCGCTACACGTCAAATCAGGCGCACAAGTCCTTGGACGACCGTTCTGATCATTTCCGTGATGGTGCTTACTTTTCTTAATCTTGTAGTCGTGTCAGGGATGCTTGTCGGACTTGTTCAGGGAATCGGCAATGCGACAAGAAAAGAATATACGAGTGATATCATCATTTCAACGCTTGATAACAAGAAGTACATTGAAGAAAGCGCCAACATAACTTCACTTTTGGGTACGATTCCCGAAATTGATTCTTTATCAAGACGCTATGTTGAAGGGGCGATACTTGAAGCAAACTATGCTTCTCGCAAAGAAAATGAAAAACCGAATACCGCCAATGTACAAATTTTCGGGATTGACCCTGCTGATGAGGATGCCGTGACCGGCCTTGCGGCGCACATTATTGACGGCTCGTATCTTTCAAGCGGCGATTATGATCAAATCATATTGGGGAATCATCTTTTAACGCAATATATTCTGATTGAAGATCCGAATCTTGCGACACTCGACAATGTGGGGGTAGGCACAAAGATTCGCATTTCCGTTGCCAACACAGTGCGTGAAGTTACCATAAAAGGAATTATGGAGAGCAAGGTTGACTTGCGGTCTCGCAACGCGTTTATGATTGATACGCAATTCCGAAATATGATTGGCAGGAATGATCGCAATGTCGACGCGATCGCCGTGCTTCTTAAGAAGGGAGCCGATCCAGTTGCGGTGCGTGACAAGCTCATACGAGACGGTGTGACGGCATTTGCAAAAGTCCAGACGTATGACGATGCCCAGCCAAAATTTGTGAAGGATGTCGTGAAAACTTTTAACATTCTCGGAACGGTGTTCGGATCAATCGGCATCGTTGTTTCCTCCATCACTATTTTTATTGTTATTTTTATAAACGCCATCACCCGGCGGAAATTTATTGGAATTCTGAAAGCGATCGGCATTCGGGGGCAGGCGATAGAGATATCATATATTTTTCAGTCGATTTTTTATGCGGTTATCGGATCGTCGCTCGGTCTCGTTCTCGTCTACAGTTCTTTGGTCCCATTTTTCTTATCCCATCCCATTGATTTTCCGTTCAGTGACGGCATCTTGGTCGCACCACCCAAAGAAACGTTCATACGTATGGGGCTCCTCGTGCTTTCGACGGTCGTTGCCGGCTTCATTCCCGCTCGTATGATCGTTCGTAAGAACACTCTCAATTCAATACTGGGAAGAAATTGACCATGATAGAAACAAGAAACCTGACAAAGACATTCAAGCACGGCAATATTGAGACCCATGTCCTCAAAGGGATAGATTTTCGCGCGGAAAGCGGGGAGTTTATCGCAATAATGGGACGGTCCGGCGCGGGCAAGAGCACATTCCTTTATCAGATGAGTTTGCTTGATGTCCCGACATCGGGTGAAATTGTCATTGACGGGGAACACACTCATGCTATGAACCAAGCAAAACGGGCGCGGTTTCGCTTATTTCGGTGCGGATATGTCTTCCAAGACTATGCGCTTCTTCCCGAACTTTCGGCAATCGAAAATGTCGCTTTGCCTCTTTTGATGCAAAATCTCAATAAGACGAAAGCTTTTTCTCGCGCGTACGAAGCGCTTGAAAAGGTTGGTCTTGGTCACCGTCTGGAAAATATACCGAGTAATCTTTCCGGAGGCGAGCAGCAGCGCGTAAGCGTCGCTCGCGCGTTTGCGCATCGCCCGAAGATCCTTTTTGCCGATGAACCGACCGCAAATCTCGATAATGAATCGTCGGCGCTTGTCATGAATATCTTTCGAGAACTTCACCGGGAAGGACAGACCATTATCATGGTTACTCACGAAGAGCAATACGCTCGAATGGCCGGGAAGATAGCCAAGATCGATGACGGAAGAATTATCTCCGTTACCAACAACGGATAATGCGCGCGTTTATTTTTATCTTTGTACAACATTATGGACATAAACTACGACAATAAAAAGCATTATTCGCCGCGGGTTGTTTCCGGGGTGTCAAAGAGGCATTTAGGAAAATAAAAGGAGTGAGGGATGTTATTGTCGGTTATAGAGGATGGCGCGTGGAGAATCTAACACATGAAAAAGTGCGTGGAGGAGAAACCAGTCTGTTACATTATATCCAGTCAATGACATCAAGGGCGTATCCGGTGTCGCCGATGTCTCGTATGGCAACACCCTGCGCGAGCAATTCATTGCGTACGTTGTCCGCCGTGGCGTAGTCTTTTGCCGCTCGCGCTTTCTGTCGCTCTTCGGCAAGCTTCCGTATCTTTGGATCGTTTTCTTTTTCCATGCGTGCTTTTTTGTAGATTTCGTATGCGGGTATGAATACACTCGTAACGGTATCGAATTTCCGGTACCGATCCATTACTTTTCGTTTCTCTTCGATGGTGAGTTTGGCAAGGTTGGCGTTAATAGTCGTGCCAAGCTCAAAGAGCGCTCGCAGGGCGTTACTTATATTGAGATTGTCGTCAAGCGCCTCGGTGAACTCTTTTTCCGCGGTGAAAAGAGCCGTATCGATGCCGCTCCATCCATCGCCGGAGCGATCGCTTTCAAGTTCACAAAAGAGTGTGGCATATTTGATGAATATCTGCCGTGCTTCATCGGCAAGTGTTCGTGAAAAATCTATTTCGTGCTGGAAGTGTGTGCGAATAAGGAGAAATCTCATAATGATTGGATGGATACCCATGCTCCTTACGTCTTCGAGCGTGAAAAAGTTGCGGAGCGATTTGGACATTTTTTTACCATCGATGACAAGATGAGCGTTGTGCAGCCAGATGCTGACAAATTTCTTTTCTGTTATGGCCTCGGTCTGCGCTATTTCGTTGGTGTGGTGAGGGAATATGAGATCAACTCCGCCAGTATGAATATCAAATTGTTCCCCGAGATATTTTGTGGAAAGCACACTGCACTCGATATGCCACCCGGGCCGTCCTTTTCCGAAGCTTGATTCCCAGTACATATCGCCGTCGCTTTCTTGCCATGCTTTCCATAGCGCGAAGTCGCTGATGTTCTCTTTTTCATACTCATCGCGGTTATTGCGTTCGCTCGCGTTCGGTTTGAGCTCTTGGGCATCGAGTAGGGCAAGCGCGCCGTATTTCGGGCTCTTTTTGATCCGGAAGTACACCGAACCGTCGCTTTTATACGCGTATCCCCGGTCGAGCAGTTTCTGTATGAAAGTGATGATATCCTCGATATGATCGCTCACCCGTGGTAGAGTATCCGGCCGCTCAATACGAAGTTCTTCAAGACCATGGAGGAAAAGATTGGTATAGTGGTCGGTGTATTCTTTCAATGTTGTACCGCTCTCATGCGCGCCCTTGATGGTTTTATCATCAACATCGGTGACGTTCATGACGTGCGTGACTCCGTAGCCGCGGTATTTGAGATAGCGTTTCAAGAGATCGGCAAAAATATACGCGCGCCAGTTGCCGATATGGACGTTGTTATACACTGTCGGCCCGCAGGTGTACATACGTATTTCTTTGTCGTGTAGGGGTGTGAGCGTGTCAGTCGATCGGGTGAGAGTATTGAATAAGCGTATGCTCATGATGACTTAGTATAAACAAAAAGCGCGCTGAAGCAAATGTGCCCCTAATACTTCGCGTTTCTTTAGGGGTTTACAAACTTGCTATTTCGTGATACGATCTTTGGCAGATTATTATAGGCTAAATTCACCCCTCGCACCCCTCAGTTTAGGATATTAGGACACTTGCTAAAGTGTCCATACGAGAGAAGGAGATTTAGATGCGTGTCACAATCATTATTGTTTTGATGATGTTATGTTTTCCACCTGGCTCATTTGCGGTGCCAGGTGCTCGGCATAGTGTCACCGCCAAGCTTTCCCGACCGTCGTATAGCGGCGGGTATGTAGCGCGCGGCGTGGAGAAGCTACCACGGCGTGAAAGTGGTGGTCGTACCGTTGTACGCGGGGGAGCGCGCGAGACCCTGATCAACATCGACAAACAGTATGGCGATGAAATCAGGCGGGTGGCGCGGCTCTACCATGTCGACTGGCGGCGTGTTGCCGCAATCGTTGCGGTCGAGTCCGGCGGCGATCCCCGCGCTCGCTCCGACAAAGGCGCGATGGGGCTGATGCAACTTATGCCCGCGACCGCGAAGGACATGGGGGTAGTTGACCCATGGGATCCGCGGCAGAACATCCGCGGCGGCATCAAGTATCTGCGGTACCTTGAAGATGAAGAAGGGTACCGCGGAGAGGAGTGCCTCGTCGCGTACCATGAGGGACCTGGTGGTGCGAGTGCGTATTTAAGGCGGAACAATCCGGGGAACCATTTTTATGTTCAACGGGTTGGACACGTTTATAATGCCGCCAAGGAGGTCCTTGATGAGTGACATCAAAGTGCGTTTGATCCACGTCGGGTCGGACGCGCTTTTTTTCTTGCCGAATTCGGTTATAATCAATGTGTTTGAAAAATCATGACATCAGACGAGATCAGAAAAAAATTTTTGAAGTTTTTTAAAAAGCGGGGACACGCAATCATCCCTTCGGCGCCGCTCGTGCCGGAGAACGACCCATCGGTACTTTTCAATACCGCCGGTATGCAACCGCTCGTACCCTATCTTTTGGGACAAGCGCATCCTCAAGGAAAGCGTTTAGCGGATGTTCAAAAGTGCGTACGGACGGTTGATATCGATGATATCGGCGACAATACTCACGCAACATTTTTTGAAATGCTTGGCAATTGGTCGCTCGGCGATTACTTCAAAGAAGATGCTATCAAATGGAGCTATGAATTTCTCACATCGCAGGACGAAGGTCTCGGGCTTGACCTGAAGCGTTTATATGTAACGGTGTTCGAAGGCGACGAGAACGCGCCGCGCGACGAGGAAGCGTTTGAAACATGGAAGCGTTACATCCATAAGGACAGAATCTATTTTATGGGTGCGAAGACGAACTGGTGGAGTCCGGGGGAGAATGGTCCGTGCGGTCCCGATTCTGAAATGTTTTATGATACTACTGTTGATGGTCTCGGCGATATAAACGCAGATGAGTTTGTCGCAGCGGATAAGCGACAGGATATTGTAGAGGTGTGGAATGACGTGTTTATGGAGTACGAAAAGAAAGACGGGAAAATTATCGGCAAACTCGCGCAACAAAATGTCGATACTGGCGCGGGACTTGAGCGTGTTACGATGGTTGCACAGGGCAAGAAAAATATTTTTGACACGGATTTGTTCATTCCGATTATGAAAAGGATAGCTGAACATGCTGCCAGTGATGACGCACAAGCACAGCGCATCATCGCTGATCATGTAAGAACGGCGGTGTTTATGATTGCCGACGGGGTAATTCCCTCAAACACGGAACAAGGATATGTTTTAAGGCGGCTGATCCGCCGTGCTCGATATTATTATGATTCTATCGGCACCAAAGAAAAAGCGCTGGGGCTTCTTGCATCAGATGTGATTTCTGTTTACAAAAATACGAATTATAATCTTGGCAAAAAAAAGCAAAATATTGAAGAAATAATAACAAATGAAGAAAGAACGTTTGTTGCCAATCTGGTATTTGGTAAAAAGTTTTTGGAGAAGATCATGAAGAAGGAGAATATTATTTCGGCAAAAAATGCGTTTATGGCGTACTCTACTTATGGTTTTCCCTTTGAATTAACAAAAGAAATAGCGGCAGAGAATGGTAAGGTGGTTGATGAAAATGGATTTCGCGATGAGATGAGAAAACATCAGGATGTGTCACGTGTCGGCGCGGAGCAAAAATTCAAAGGCGGGCTCGCGAACACAAACGAGAAGACGACTATGCTCCACACCTGCACGCATCTCATGCTTGCCGGGTTACGAAAGTATCTCGGTGATGATGTTCATCAGGCGGGATCGAACATCACCGAGGAGCGCACGCGATTTGACTTTACGTATCCGCACAAGGTGGAGCGCGATACGCTCGACAAAGTTGAGACATACGTGAACGAAGCAATCGGGAAAGAGTGCGACATGGTGATTAAGAAGATACAAAAAGAAGAAGCGCGCGCGACGGGTGTCGAGGGAAGCTTTTGGGAAAAATATCCCGACATGGTTAATGTATACATGGTAAAGTGTGAAAATGGCACGGTGTATTCGCAAGAGCTCTGCGGAGGGCCGCACGTCGAGAATACTGGCGCGATCAAAGGAGTGTTCAAGATCAAAAAAGAAGAAGCGAGCTCGGCGGGGGTGCGCAGGATCAAAGCGATACTTGAGTGAAACGACCTGTCTTGTATGGAAAAGAATAAGCGGCAACACTGAATTTCGTGCCCCCTGTTTGAAAATCAACACCTTTTTTGTCGATTGTCTTTTTTTGTATGATATACTTAAAACATACGTTACCTGTGCGCTATGTCCTTTTTCCAAACTGCAAAAAAAAGAAAAGCAATCGGCATCATTGATGTCGGAAGTGCCAGTGTTGGAGGCGCAGTCGTTGCGATCGGCGGCGACAGTAAGCCCACGATGCTCTATAGCACTCGAACTGAACTTGTTTTTCAAGAAGATCTTAATTTCGGACGATTCCTTTCTTCCATGCTCAAATCGTTCGAAATTGTTTTAGAAGATATGCGAAAAGGATCGAAAGAAACGCCACGAGAATTTTTTTGCTCGTTCGCTTCTCCGTGGTATGCTTCTCGAACAAAAACATTGCATGCCAGATACGATTCTCCGGTTATGGTAACAAGTAAAATGCTCGATAGGTTTGTCCGCGACGAGGTGAGTGCTTTTGAGGCGACACTAAAGGACAATCGGGCAATGGCGGAAGATCAACCCGATGTGATCGACGTGAACACAATCCAGGTGCGGTTGAATGGCTATGAAACGAGCAATCCTCACGGGAAAAAAGCACGAGAAGTTGATCTCGCGCTCTATATGAGCATTAGTTCCCGGAGAGTTCTTGAATCGATCAGAAACAGGGTATTTAAAGCATATCATTCACATCACGTTGTGTTTGGAACATATACCCTGGTCGCTTTCAGCGCCATTAGAGACATTTTCAGTGATAAGAAAAATTTCCTTTTTTTGGATATCACCGGTGAAGTATCCGATCTGTCAATCATCAGGAACAATGTTATTGTAGAAACCGTTTCATTCCCGTTCGGAAGGAACTCGCTCATACGAAGGATGGCAAGCGGTTTTAACGTTGGTCCGGACGAAGCTGTTTCAATGATCCGTATGCGTCAAGAGCAACGCCACACTGAAACGGCATCAAAAAAGATTGATGATATCATGAGCAGGGCGAAAAAAGAGTGGATTAAATACTTTTCGAGCGCGCTGACTGATTTTTCAAGCTCTTTTTCTATTCCCGCAACCATTTTTATTACCGTCGACGCAGATGTTGCCGCTCTCTATATCGAAGCAATCAAATCTGAGGAGTTTGGGCAATTTGTGTTGACCGAGAACGCGTTTGACGAGCGGGTACTTGATGGCAAGGTGCTGACGAAGTTTCTTGAAGTCGATAACGTCGATAGTGGCGCTAGTCTCGATCCATTTCTTGCGCTGGAGACGATCTTTGTTGACAAGGTGAAAGAGAGATTTACCTAATGGTCATCATCGGTGTGGATTAGGTATTAAGAAAAATGAATGATAAAATATATGCAATAATACGATAATATATGCCAAAAAGAATTATTAGGGATATTGTCGATGCCGGGACCGCTTCTCGAGATATAGTAAAGCATTCGCGGGTTGTCGAACCAATAAGACGCAAGCAGAGTCAGCATATTCTGAGAAATGAATCTTCTCATGGCGCGCAGAGGTTCGGAATGTGGACTCTTACGGGTGTCGTTATCGTCATCTTGGTCTTTATCGTGGCGATAGCTTTTTCGAATACAGTCGTTGAGGTGTCGCCTCTACAGGCGGAGGTTGCGATTAATGGTGATTTCCGGGCGATAGTTGGCGTTGTCACCGACGGCGAATTGCCTTTCCGGTTGGTTACTGTCAAAAAAGAGGCAAGTGTGGCGCTCTCGGCTACGGTTGAAGAGCAGGTTGAACGAAAAGCCCATGGCATGATCGTCGTATTTAACGCCTATAGCGCCAATCCACAGCGATTGATAAAAAACACAAGATTCGAGACGACTGACGGTAAGATTTATCGTATCGACGCGTCGGTCGAGGTTCCCGGAATGACAAAAGGGGAAGGTAAAAATATCCCCGGGAGTGTCGAAGTGGTGGTTTATGCCGATAATTCCGGAGATGAGTATAATATCGGCCCTACCGACTTCACGATCCCGGGATTTAAGGGCGATCCTCGTTATAGCGCGTTTTATGCTCGGTCGAAAACTCCCATGACCGGAGGGGTTCGTGGCGCGGTAAAAACCGCTTCAGAAGAGTCAATCAGCGAGGCAAGAGAACAACTACAGGCGACTATCAAAGCCGATCTTCTCCAAAAGATCAATGCTGATATTCCGAATGACGCGGTGGTGTATGATGGGGGAATATTTTTCCGTTTTACCGATGGAGACGCTACTGTGCTTGAAACCCAAGGCGAATCACTCACTATTGCCGAAAAAGCGACTGCACACGGAATGATTTTCAATAAAAAACAGCTCGGTATATATCTTGCAAATAGGAATATTCCAACATATAATGGCGCCAGCATCGTCGCCCACGGGATCGAGGACATGAAGCTTATTGTTGCGGACAACATGATCGATGTCGAGAATGTCACAGCGGTCGATTTCCATCTTTCCGGAAAATTATCCTTTGAGTGGGATATCGACGAAGAAGCTCTTCTCAATGATCTGGTTGGAATTCCAAAAGCGAATTTCCCCAACGTTGTCGAATCATATCCGAGCATAAAACGAGCGCAGGCGATCGTACGGCCTTTCTGGCGCGATACCTTCCCGACGGAAAAAAAAGACATTGTTGTTAAGAAGGTGTATGATACCGTGCTCTAGATGAATTTTTTTGACGAAATGAGAATCATTTGGTATCCTTTTCTAGCTCAGTAGAGATTATAAAGATGGCGAAAGAACATAAGGAGATCGCGGGAACGGTTATCGAGGCACTTCCTAACACGATGTTCAAGGTTGAGTTCGATAATGGAACTATACAGATCGCTTACCTTTCCGGTAAGATGCGTGTTCATCGAATAAAAGTTTTGGTTGGCGACAAGGTGCTTGTGCTGATCGATCCGTATGGGGGTAAGGGGAGGGTTGTCAAAAGACTTTAGATAGTATATAATCTCTTTGTTTTCATGTGCTTAAGGCACTTTTTATTTATTTTTTATTTATGAAAATACGTGCTTCGGTAAAGAAAATGTGTGTAAAATGCAGAATGGTGCGGCGAAAAGGACGCATTTTTGTTATCTGCAACAATCCGAAGCATAAACAGCGACAAGGGTAAAAGAGTAAAAACCATGCGTATATCGGGAATCACCATACAAAATGATAAAAATATCGAGATCGGCCTTACCGCCGTATATGGTATTGGTCGCCCGCGTGCTCGTCGTATCGCCACAGACCTCGGTATTGATCCATTGAAGAAAATCAAAGATCTCTCTCCCGAAGAAGAAAATGAGATACGTAAAAAGATTGAGGCGTTCAAGATTGAGGGCGATTTGAAGCGCGAAATTTCCATGAACATAAAACGGCTACGCGACATACATTCTTACCGCGGTATACGACACGCCAAAAAATTGCCAGTGCGCGGACAAAGAACACGAACGAACTCACGAACCGTACGAGGAAACGTGCGAAAGACGATGGGGTCGGGTAGAAGAAAGGCTGAAAAGAAATAAGCGATAAACTTAATTAACTATGGGAAAGAAGCGAATTGTAAAAAAAGCAGGCGGAGGTGTTGATCAAGGGAAGGTTTCCCGCTCGCTTTCGCGTACCGTGCGGAAGAGTGTTGGAAAAGGGACGCTTTATGTAAGAGCAACATATAACAACACAAGACTCTTACTTGCTGATAAGGACGGCGGCACTCTGGCGTGGTCTTCAAGCGGCGCGCTTGGTTTCAAGGGGGCAAAGAAAGGGACACCTTTCGCGGCCGCGAAAGTCGGAGAACTTTTGGCAGAAAAGGCGGGGATCATGGGCGTCAAAGAGGTGGCCGTGATCGTAAAAGGTGTTGGCCCCGGAAGAGAGTCGTCGATCAGGGCATTCGTATCGCGGGGCGTCGATCTGCTTTCTATCCAAGACAAAACGCCAGTGCCTCATAATGGTCCGCGTGCAAAGAAGCCGAGAAGGGTGTAATATCTAAAACTACTTATGGTTGTTGATAAAAAATGTAAAAAATGCCGAAGGGCGGGGGAAAAACTCTTTCTCAAAGGAGAACGGTGTTTTACGCCGAAGTGCGCCTTTGAACGGAAGCCGTATCCTCCCGGGAAAACAGGAACAAAGAAACGATCGAAGAGATCCGCAACGGGATACGGTTTGCAACTGAGAGAAAAACAAAAAGTAAAGAATATTTATCGTGTTGACGAGCGTCAATTTGCTACCTATGTGAAAGAGGCGGCGGCAAGTCATGATACCAAACCGGCGGAAAAGCTTTACCAGAATCTTGAGTTGCGTTTGGATAACGTTGTCTTTCGTATGGGATTTGCCTTTTCGCGTTCAATCGCGCGTCAGATGGTTACTCATGGCCATGTTACCGTGAACGGGCGCAGGGTCACTATTCCCTCATATCGATTAAAGGAAGGTGACCAGCTCGGGATCCGGCCAGGAAGCGAAGATAATGGATTGTTCAATGAAGTTGCTTCAAACATAACGAAACAGCCATCGATTCCATGGCTCGCGGTCGATGTGAAGAAACTTCAAGGGTCAGTGAGCGACTACCCCAAGGTTGATAAAGAGAAAAGCAGTGAAATGTTTGATCTGACGTCGGTGATTGAATTTTACAGTAGATAATTGATGTCCGGTTCGAAAAATGGCGTTAGTGTGGCATGTTCTTGCCTTTTTTTATAAAATAGGTTATAGTCTACCAACTAAAAGTAAATGTATCTTTATAATAACTTATGACTGATCATAATATTATCTTACCGTCAAAGCCACGGATCATAAACGAAGATGAGTTTGCCGGTGTATATGAAATAGATGGGCTCTACCCGGGATATGGACATACGCTCGGAAATTCGCTTCGGCGCATCATACTCTCATCGCTTCCCGGTACGGCAATTACGTCCGTGAAAATAGCAGGGGTTCCTCACGAGTTTTCGACTATCGAAGGAGTGAAGGAAGATGTCGTAACGATCCTGGTAAACCTTAAAAAGGTTCGTTTCGAAATGGCAACGGCGGAACCGCAAGTCGTCACGCTTTCGGTCAAAGGAGTCAAGACGATCACTGCCGGCAATATTAAAGTTCCCGGTCAAGTGACGGTGCTGAACAAAGATCTTCCTATTGCGGATATTACCGCGGGAAATGCTTCACTTGATATTGAAATGGTGATCGAAAAAGGGCTGGGCTATATTTCAAAAGAAACGCACCAGAAAGACAAAGTTGAGATTGGCACGATCGCGCTCGATGCGATCTTTACACCTATAAAACGTGTCAATTACGAGGTTGAAAAAATGCGCGTCGGTGACAGGACGGATTACAATCGATTGAAAATAACGATCGAAACTGACGGGAGCGTTACTCCGAAGGAGGCGCTTGAACGATCGATTGAGATTATGATAAGTCAGCTTCAGGCGGTTGTCGGCTTTAAGGAAGAAAATAAGGCGGATGAAAAGACACAATCGGTATCTGGGGAAGTGTCTGAATCTGACACGCGAGTGAACGTTGACTCTGATTCATTGAAGACGCGAGTTGATGATCTTGGATTGTCCACACGAACGCTCAATGCGCTTGAGACCGCGAACATACGGACAATAGGCGGACTTGCTCGCAAAAAAGAAAATGATCTTCTTGCGCTCGAAGGTCTTGGCGCGAAAGGAGTACAGGAGATAAAGCGCGCGCTATCGAATTTCGGTATTATTTTGAAAGAGTCATGAGGCACTATAATTCCAATCGAAAATTTTCAAGGAACAAAGACGAGCGAACCGCCCTATTGCGGAGTCTTGCCCTTTCCTTGATAGAAAAAAATCGGATTCGGACAACGGAAGCAAGGGCAAAAGAATTGCGGCCATTCATTGAGAAGCTTGTTACGAAAGGACGAGACGGTACATTGAGCTCGCGTAGACTCATCGCCTCTCGTTTAGGGGGCAATAAAGAGGTAACGAAGAAGTTGATAGACGATATCGCTGTTCGCTATAAGGAGCGCGCGGGAGGATATACACGGATCACGAAAATGCCGAGTCGTATCTCGGATGGCAGCAAAATGGCGATTCTTGAATTTGTTTAGTTTTTTATGGATACAAAAGAATTTACAATTGACGCGGCCGACAGAACCATAGGGAGAGTGGCAAGTCAGGCAGCGGTCACGCTTATGGGCAAAGATACTCCGGAGTATGAGCGGAATGTTGTTCCGCAAACAAAGGTGCATATCATCAATGCGTCGAAAGCAAACATTACGCAGAAGCGAAAAAAAGAAAAAATATATGTGCGATATACCGGTCATCCCGGAGGATTAAGAGAAGAAACAATGGAAAGAACGATTGAAAAAAAGGGACATGCCGAGGTGTTTAGAAAAGCAGTTTATGGTATGGTGCGATCGAACAAATTGCGAAAGATCATTATGAAAAATTTGATCGTTACCGATTAACTTAATCACAATCATGTCGGAAACCAAAACAGAACAAACCGTCGCGAAAACAACGACACAACAAAAGAAAGGATCATACATTGAGGCTGTCGGAAGACGCAAGATGGCTGTTGCGCGCGTGCGTATATCTGAAGTCGCACGCGGGGGTGCTTTTACCATCAACGAACGCAGCCTAGAATCATATTTCCCGACGAATGAATTAAGAACGGTTGTACGTTCACCCTTTGCGCAAATCAAAGTCCTCGCAAAATTTAACGTGAGCGCCATTATCACGGGGAGCGGCGTGCATTCACAGGCGGAAGCTCTTCGCCACGGTATCTCTCGCGCATTGGTTATCTATAATGCTGAGTTGCGGGGAAAATTAAAAAAACTCGGTTTTCTCAAGCGAGATCCTCGAACGAAGGAACGGAGAAAATTCGGTCTTAAAAAAGCACGAAAGGCGCCACAGTGGTCAAAGCGATAGGATTTCGTTTTCTGGTCGACTGAAAGTTGCGTTTAATTGATGACGTTTTTTGTGTCATTTTAAATGTGTAGTAGAATTATGGAACACAAAAAAACAAAGAAAATCAAACACGCCGAACATATTGACACAGTGAATAAAGAGACGTATAGTGATGATGTCGTCTTTGAAGAAGAAGATGGAATGGCGGGGAAAATGAAGAAACTTAAAGAAAAACTCGACATCTGTGCTACTGAACGGCAAGAATATCTGGACGGATGGCAGAGAGCAAAGGCTGAGCTTATCAATTTTCGTAAAGACCAAGAGAATCGTTCAAAATATCTTTCTGATCGAGTGCAAAGCGATCTTATTACTGAAATGCTTCCCACCCTTGATAGTTTCGAGATGGCTTTTTGCAATAAGGAAGTGTGGGAAAGTATCGATAAAAATTGGAGGATCGGCGTTGAGTATATTCATTCACAATTACTGGATATCTTGAAGCGAAATGGTCTTGTCGAAGTAAATCCTATCAAAGAGATGTTTGATCCGAAGTATCATGATTCGTTTGAACTTGTTGATGTCGCGGAGAAAGAATCGGACGGGAAAGTGGTAGAAGTTGCTCAGAAAGGATACCTTTACAAAGATAAAATTATTAGAGCGGCCCGAGTGAAGGTCGGGCGACACCGCCCGAAGTAGAATAAGTACGTTTATTATGCTACAATAGCTTCTAACATTTAATAAATTATTTTTGTTAAAATATATGGGAAAAATACTTGGCATAGATCTTGGCACCACAAACTCGGCGATGGCGGTGATTGAGGGAGGGGAACCGAAAATTATCGAGAATGAAGAAGGGGTACGCACGACTCCGTCTGTTATCGCGCTTTCAAAATCAAACGAACGTCTGGTCGGGCTATTGGCGAAACGGCAAGCGGTGACTAACCCGGAGAACACATTGTTTGGCATTAAACGATTGATTGGCCACAAATTCGACGATGAAGGAGTTCAGCGAGATAAAAAAACGGTTGCGTTTGCGATAGAAAAGACCGACGACGGAGGTGTGAAGGTTAAAATGGCGGGCAAGCTCTATTGGCCGGAAGAAATTTCCGCCATGGTACTCCAGAAGCTCAAGCACGACGCGGAGGTCAAGCTCGGAGAAAAGATCACCGAAGCGGTTATTACCGTTCCGGCTTATTTCAACGACTCGCAACGCAAAGCGACAAAAGATGCTGGCAAGATAGCCGGATTCGACGTGAAGCGCATCATTAATGAGCCAACGGCGGCGGCGCTTGCGTACGGTTTCAATAAAAAGAAAGATGAAAAAATCGCCGTCTATGACTTTGGCGGCGGTACGTTTGATGTTTCAATCCTTGAGGTTGGCGATGATGTTATTGAAGTGAAGTCGACTGATGGAGACGTCCACATGGGCGGAGAAGATATTGACCAAAAGATTATTAGCTGGATCGTTGCTGAGTTCAAGAAAGAATCTGGTATTGACGTGTCAAAGGATGTTTTGGCGCTCCAACGCCTCAAGGAAGCGTCTGAAAAAGCGAAACATGAGCTTTCAACGACAAATGAAACAGAAATCAACATTCCATTTATTACCTCAGATGCCGCGGGACCGAAGCATTTGCTCTTAAAACTCGGCCGTGCCAAACTTGAGGAACTTGCGGGAGAATATATCGATCGATCGATAGCAATTACCAAAAAGGCGATCAAGGCTTCGCCATTCAGCATTTCCGACATTGATGAAGTAATTCTCGTCGGCGGCCAGACGCGAATGCCTGCCATCGTTGAGGCGGTCAAGAAGCTCTTCGGGAAAGAACCGAATCGAACGATTAACCCGGATGAGGTTGTCGCGGCTGGTGCTGCTATCCAGGCGGGGATTTTGCAAGGGGACGTAAAAGACGTTCTTCTGCTCGATGTGATACCGCTCTCTCTCGGGATTGAGACGTTTGGCGGAGTGGCGACAAAATTGATTGAGCGCAACACAACGATTCCTGTCTCAAAGTCACAAGTATTTTCGACAGCCGCCGACAACCAGACGTCTGTGGAGATTCATGTCGTTCAGGGAGAGCGTTCAATGGCCGCCGACAATAAAACTTTGGGCAGGTTCATTCTTGATGGTGTTCCGCCCGCTATGCGTGGTACTCCGCAAATTGAGGTGCATTTCGACATTGACGCGAATGGCATTCTTAATGTAAAAGCGAAGGACAAAACGACAGGGAAAGAGCAATCCATCAAGATTGAAGCACGTAGCGGACTTTCTGATGTGGAAGTTGAGAAGATGAAACAAGATGCCGAAATTCATGCTGAAGAGGACAAAAAGAAAAAAGAATTGATCGACGTAAGGAATACCGGCGAACAGTCTGTCTACACCGCTGAAAAAGCCCTGAGAGACGCAGGCGATAAAGTGCCGGCGAAGATTATCTCGGAGGTAAACGAAAAGATCGCTGATGTTAAAAAAGCGAATGAAGGAAGCGACGTTGTTGTAATGAAAAAGGCGGCCGAAGCGTTGTTTTCCGAAATGCAAAAGATCGGTGAAGCACTCTCGAAGGCCGCGCAGTCGACGGAAGGAAAAACGGCTGATGCCGCTGGTTCGTCGCAAGGCGGTGTTCGCGATGCAGAATACGAAGAAGAAAAGAAAGATGATAAAAAAGACGAGGATAAGGCATAGTCGGGGTAAAAGTCATACTTCGCCTTTTGTTCTCATGGTATAATTACACTATGGCAAAAGACTACTACAATATTCTCGGTGTGGCGAAAGAAGCCACAAAAGACGACATCAAAAAGGCCTTCCGTCGGCTTGCGCACAAATATCATCCCGACAAAAAAGACGGTGATGAGCAGAAATTCAAAGAGGTTAACGAGGCGTATCAAATACTCTCTGACGATAAAAAGCGGATGGAATATGACTCATACGGGCAGGTGTTTGGCAACGGCGCTGGACCGGGCGGTGCCGGCGGGTTTGATTTTTCCGGTTTCCAAGGAGCGGCGGGATTTGAAGACTTTGATCTCGGCGATATCTTCAGTGAGTTTTTTGGCGGTGCCGGCGGAAGATCTCGAGCGCGGAGGGGGAGAGACATTTCGATTGATCTCGAATTGCCATTCGAAGAGGCGATATTTGGAACCAATCGAAAGATATTACTCGCCAAGGCGACGACATGCTCGAAGTGCAATGGGAATGGCGCAAAGCCGGGCACCGCAATGAAGCAGTGCTCGACGTGCAACGGCAAAGGGAAAGTTCACGAAACGAAGCGGTCATTTTTCGGCACATTCACGAGTGCCGTGGAGTGTCGCACATGTTTGGGCACAGGAGAGACCCCCGAAGAACGATGTGACACATGCAAAGGCATCGGTGTCCTAAAAAAACAAGAAGAGATCGAAATCAAGGTGCCGGCTGGTATCAAGAACGGCGAGATGATACGTCTTTCCGGCGCGGGTGAGGCAATCGCGCGAGGTGTCGCGGGGGATTTGTATGTGAAGATTCATGTGGAGGCACATCCTGTGTTTAAACGAGAAGGGAACGACCTTGTGATGGATCTTAATATCAAACTTTCCGATGCGCTCCTTGGTGGCGTGTATACGATCGCATCGCTCGATGGCAAGATCAAGCTTACCATTCCGCGAGGCGCTTCATTTGGAGAGGTGTTGCGGATCAAAAACAAGGGTGTTCCCATTGACGAAAGGCGGCGCGGCGATCTTTTAGTAAAACTTAATATCAAAATACCTGCGAAACTTTCGAAGAAAAGCGAAAAACTAATCGAAGCGCTCAAGGAAGAAGGGGTTTAGCAGTATATGCATATTTATTACATCATACCGAGAATATTGCAAACACTGATATGGATTCCGACGCGAGTGGGACTGCACCTTTTTGCTCGCATCAAGATCAAAGGAAAAGAAAACATCGCGCATATTCGGGGCGGAGTGGTGTTTGTAAGCAATCACGCGAGCGAAGCTGATCCGATACTCATTCCGGCAACACTTTCACCGATCTCGCGGCTGTTTCCAATCTTTTATGTTTCTCGAACTAAGAAGTATTATGGACATACTGGCGCAATTAAATCCCACATCTATGGTGGGCGTTTTTTTAATTTCTGGGGGGCATATCCGGCGCGAGAGGGGATGCGCGATTACGGGAAATCTCTTCAATACCATCTGAACATTCTCAAAAAAGGACACAGCGTGCAAATATTTCCTGAAGGAAAGAAATCTCCAGACGGTACGATTCAAGATCACGCGCATGGCGGCGCGATTTATCTTGCATGGCGGGCGAATGTGCCAATCGTGCCGGTCGCGATCAAGGGAACATTTCAGACCAACTTATTTAAATTCTTTCTTTTTGAAAAAAAATACGCAATCAATTACGGCAAGCCGATTTATCCGGACGAACTGATTGGGAAAAAGGCGGACAGCTCTGGCGTAGTCGATTTTAAGAATGCCACTTGGCGCGTAATGGATGAGGTTGAAAAGTTGTACGATGAATTGTAGTATTGAGTTGCTATGGCAAGCAAAAAACCCGTGGAATCATCAATGGATACTATTATTTCTCTCTCAAAACGGAGAGGTTTTATTTACCCATCTTCCGAGATATATGGCGGATTCGCTGGCATTTATGATCTTGGTCCGATGGGGGTTGAGCTCGCTAATAATATCAAAACGCAGTGGTGGAATGTGATGGTGCGCCGGCGCAAGGATATCGTCGGACTTGATTCCGCGATTTTTATGCATCCGAAGATTTGGGTTGCGTCGGGACATGTTGCCGGGTTTTCTGATCCGCTTATCGAGTGTAAGGACTGCCATGCGCGAAGCCGGGCGGATAAACTTCTTGAGGAAATTGGTATACAAGCTGACGAAAAAATGAGCGAGGATGAGATCAATAAGCTTTTACACGACAACAAAGACAGAATCGTTTGTCCCTCGTGCGGGAAGAAAAACTTTACCGAAGCGAAAAAATTTAATTTACTGGTCAAGTCAAACCTCGGCGATTTTTCAAGCGAAGGAAAGGAGCCGGCGTATCTTCGAGGCGAAACATGCCAGGGGATTTACGTGAATTACAAAAATATCATCGACACAATGCATGTGAAGGTCCCGTTTGGTATCGCGCAGATCGGGAAGGCGTTTCGCAACGAGATCGCCCCGCGACAGTTCGTGTTTCGGTGCCGCGAGTTCGAGCAAATGGAGATGCAATATTTCCTCCGACCGGAAAACGAGATGTCCGAATACGACAAACTCAAGGAGTATCGCTTTAACGCGCTTGTCGAGCTTGGCTTAAAGAAAGAGAATATCCGATGGAAAAAGCATGAGAACCTGGTGTTTTACGCCAAGGCGGCATACGACATCGAATATAAGTTCCCATTCGGCTGGGACGAGCTTGAAGGGGTACATGCGCGTGGCAATTATGATCTTACCCAGCACTCAATGCACTCCGGCGAGAAGCTTGATTATTTCGATCAGGAAAAAGGCGAACGCTACACTCCGCATATCATTGAATCGTCGGGCGGGGTCGGGCGACTCGTGCTTGCCATGCTTGTCGACTCTTATAACGAAGAGGAGGTGAACGGCGAGACGCGCGTGGTATTGCGTCTTCCCCGAAAGATCGCTCCCGTTAAGGTCGCTATTCTGCCGCTCTCGAAAAAAGACGAGCTTACCGCTCCGTCAGAAAAGATATTCGATACGCTCAAAGATCGCTTTTCATGCGTTTACGATGAAACGCAGTCGATCGGCAAGCGCTATCGCCGTCAGGACGAGATCGGCACGCCTTATTGCGTGACCTTTGATTTCGACTCGCTCAAAGACGATGCCGTCACCGTCCGCGATCGCGACACCATGACCCAAGATCGCGTGAAAATCGCCGACTTTCCGGCGTATCTCGAGGAGAATTTGAAATAATCAATATATCCTCTTCTTATGTTAGACACGGGAAATGATATTACTAAAACGGATGGGGATAGTATTTATGCCCCAACACCAAATACTATGAAACCAAATCATATATTCGCGTTTTTCCTGGGAGTTGTGCTCCTCTTTTCTTTTACTGCCATCGTCGATGCTCAGACAATCGGCATGGTGGCAAACATGTACGATTCTTCGGTAACCGTTTTTGATACTGATACCGATACCGTGCTTGGGGTCGTTGCGCTTCCGGAGGGCGAAGCGACTGGTGATATCGTGATCGATTCATATGGAGCACGCGGTTTTGTCGCTGGCTGGGGAGGCAAGATATTTGTCGTTGACCTCTCTCAAACACCTCCGAGGTTTGCTGATGGGGTAAACCCTATCTTTACTCCGGGATCTCCGCGGAGATTTATCCATGCGTTACCACAACGGTTTTCTGGTTGTTTCAAGTGTTAGTGGCGTGATCAGTATCGTTGACCCTGATATTCGCAGAGTAGTAAGCAATATGTACATGAGCGCGCCAGTCTCTTTCGTTGAAGTATGCAACGATAACATCATATTGGCAGGGTTTAAAGAAAGCGGCGTGATACTACAACTTATTGCTCAAGGATTAACATTTACCGAGACTGGAGAATCTCTCTTTACTCGTGGGCGTCTCAATAACATTTTGTGCAGTCATTATGGCGACATTGGTGTCGCCATAACCAATATTTCTATTGAATCGTTTTCGATATACGGAATGAATGAAATAAGTATACCGTACATAGACATCTGGTATAATGGCGTATCAGGGGTTTTCAATCCTGATGAAGACAAACTGTTTGTTCGCGTGAATTCTGTTTTCGGCAACAAGATAGATACCTATTGGTATGATAAACTCTCAGGAAAAATTCCTTCGTACCCCATTTTTACTATCCCGATCCCGTCAGCCGCGGCCGATCTCACCGGCGTAAAACAGCTTGCGATTACGCCAGACGGAAACAAACTCTATGTTCCAGCCCGAGGAACGATTGAAGTATATGACGCAAAAACCGGTGCTCACATAAGATCGATTGCCAATCCGAATGGTATGGCAACCGCGGGGATCGACATTGTTTCACTCATCCAACACAGTAATGCAACACCGCCATCGCTCTCTTGTGTCCCCGGTGCGCACTATGCCGACGACCAGACGGTAAACGGCCGCGGGGTCGATCCGAATAAGGGAGTTGCAGGGAAAGACACTTTTGATTTTCGTGTTATCTATACGGGTAAGAATAGCATCGAGCCGACCGTATTTTTATCCGTTGACGCGACAACTACAGACAAAAAGATTTCATACAGCATGGCAAATTATGATACCGCGGTTAGTTTATACGGAAACCTTGATACTTCCGGCATGGACCCGAAATATCGCAATGGCGATTACGAAGACGGGGAAATATTTTTCCTGCAGAAATTATTTGGTAAAGGAAAGTATGATTATCACTTCGAAGCAATATCGGGAGGGGAGACGGCGCGGTTGACGGAAATCGGTAGTCTTAAATTTTCCGCCGGCTATTCAAGCGTGGCATTTATACCGGGATTAAAGGCAAGCAGATTGTATGCACAGGGGTTCATCTTTGAAGACCAAATATGGGAGCCGAATGAGAATGGCGACACGGAACAGCTATCTCTTGACGGAAACGGAGACAGCACAGACGTTGCTATCTATACCAAAACAGCGCCTGACAAGGGACTTCTCGATGAAGCGAACATCATCCCCGACCCAACGGGCGCTCTGCAGGAGAATTTTTACAAGAGTTTCATCGCTTTCTTGGACGACTTGAAAAGCGATGGAACGGTCAATGATTGGCGCGCGCTCCCGTATGATTGGCGTCTCGCCTTCGCCGATGTTCTTGCGGGAGGAAAAGGTATCGATGGAAAGCTCTACTACGACAGTTCCTATGCCACCAGTACTCCTTACATTTTCCAAGAGCTCCGCGATCTGGCTGATACTTCCGACTCGGGCATGGTGACCATTGTCGCGCATTCCATGGGCGGGCTGCTCACGAAAAAGCTCCTTGCCGATATCGAGGATAACCCCAACCATCCGTATCGTGATCTTCTTGGCAAAGTCGAGACCATTATCCTCGTTGCCTCGCCGGAACTTGGCACCCCGCAGGCGCTGGCATCGGTGTTGCATGGGATCGGAGAAGATATTCCCCGCAATCTCGGGTTTTTCACCAGTCGGGGTACCGCACGCGCTCTCGCCCAAACCATGCACTCCGCTTTCGATCTGTTCCCGTCCGATGCCTACCTTTCGAGAGTTAAGGATAATGGGGGAGCTAGTACCACAGTCATTTCTCTCGATTCGTCGCTTGCCTATCTTACCGATCCTTCTTTCGACGGTGAAAGCGTGTTAGGATACTATCGGACATTTTTTGGTGGAACGGAAATTACCACCGCTTCCGCGCTCAAAAACTTCTATCGCGGGGATGACGGTCACGCGGATGCCGCCAATGACGATCTTATTCATTCCAAACTCTTGCTTCCTGACTTTCTTGAGGAAGCGAAAACGCTTCACGAACGAATAGATGGATGGGATACCGATTACGACAATGACGGCGAACCCGATAGTCGGGTCGTGGAAATTGCCGGGTGGGGGATCAAAGATACGCTGAAAGGACTGCGTTATGTCGGGGGAGCCGTCGGATCGGACAGTTCAACGCCGTCTGTTATCCCGTCAGAATTATGCACCGGGCATGAGAGCGGGTGTACGCTTGATGTTCGGCCGATTTTTACGACGGACGGCGACGGGACAGTTATACTGCCAAGCGCGATCGCGATGGGCGAGGAAACATATTTTGTGGATTTGTTTACTTATGCTGAAGATAATTTTATTAATCGCAGTCATGCCTCTATTCTCGAAATAGACTCTCTCCGAAACCTTATCGGCAATATCATTGAAGAAAAAGAGAACCCGATACAATATCTATCCTCTGTGTATAATAAGGAGGATGATCTTCCGAAAGATCTAGGAGGGGCATACCTGCGCATATCCGTACATTCTCCGATCGACATCTCGATCGCGGACGCAAACGGCAATCATGTCGGCATTTCCGCGAGCTCGACCTTGGAACGTACTTTCTACGATGAACAGATTCCCAATAGCTACTTTCTTCTCTTTGGTGAGGGAACCTATCTCGGTGTGCCGGTTGCGACCTCGTCTTCGTACGCTCTGAAAATTCGCGGAACCGGCGACGGTTTCTTCATTCTTAATGTCGCCGAAGAGAGAGGAGACACCGTAAACAAAACGCAGACATTCGTCCATGTTCCGGTAATTGACGGTATGGAAGCGAAGGTGTCTCTTTCTTCGATAGATGACCTTGGCGAGCTTGCCATTGACGAAGATGGCGATGGTCTTGCGGACGTAGTTGTCTTCTCAGATGAGACACAAGCGGACATCACCTTTGATGCTTTAGTTTCTCTCGTTGAAAATCTTGACACACAAGAACGTAAAGAGCTGGTCAAAAAAGCCGAAGTTTCACAACAGCTCTTTCTGAAAGGGAATTATGAAGCGGCATACGAAAATCTCCTTTCATTGAGAAAAAAGATGAGAAAACTGTCGGAAACAGTGGAGATCCTTCGGATTGTTGCGATGATCGATGTTCTTACAGAAAAAATGCCGGCAGAGCACAGTGATAAGGATCATGAAAGAGAAGATCCAAAAGAGCATTTGGGGGAAGATGACGAAGAGAAGTAGGTAAATGTTTACTATCGTGTGATAGAATTAGCGTATGGGTAGCTTCTCGAAACAAAAATATAAAAAACAACTTCTCTTCCTTTTTTTCATCGCTATCGTCGGTATTATTTTTGGAATATTTGTAATGTGTAAGTCAGATATCCATTACGTATGTCGAGGCGGAGATTATGGGGGAA
>PFQT01000036.1:955-1134 GCA_002788135.1 Candidatus Yonathbacteria bacterium CG_4_8_14_3_um_filter_46_25 | reverse complement strand
GAGAAGGTTTGCGTTGTGGTATCTGCCGGTCGCTGTTGTATTGATATCAATCGCCCCCGCCAGCATCTCGGGCGGCATGGGGGGGCCGATCATACCGACCGACCGCGAAACCGTTTCCCTAATCCTCTCCGCTTTCTTTCTCATCATCTCACTCCTCCTTATCATCTACCAATCGATCA
>PFQT01000036.1:0-881 GCA_002788135.1 Candidatus Yonathbacteria bacterium CG_4_8_14_3_um_filter_46_25 | reverse complement strand
CTGCAAGCTGTCCATGCTCTTTGCTTTTGCGGTGACCGACTCGTCATTGTCTATGCGAAAGAGAAAGGATATTGGAGTTTTCCCGGTGGTGGAATCGAACCAGGAGAAAAATATGAAGACGCGGTCATTCGTGAAGTAGCAGAGGAAACGAACATGAAAGTGTTACGCCAAAAGCTCATTGGTTATCAAGATATTTATGAACCGAATCGTATTGTCAGACAAACAAGGTCAGTTTGTCTCGTTGAGCCAATTGGTGATTTTAAGCGTGATCCTGATGGTGATGTGACCAAAATAAAACTCATTAATCCGCGTGATCTTAAGCACTATATCGACTGGGGCGAGATCGGAGATCGACTTCTTGAGCGCGCATTCATTATGGCGGGTGGTTTTCGCTAGTGTTGAAAGACCCACCGTAAGGACCGACCTTACGAAGTGGGTATCAAACCTCGCCATATTTCTCATTATGAACCTCGATGGCTCCCTATTTACCGTGGAGATAAAAGTGGAATCGGTTTTGGTATGGCCGCTAGTCAAAAAAATAAGCGTTGGCCAACCCATAAGTGGGTTGAATTGGCACAAAAAATATTGAAAGACTGTGATCAAAAAATAAGTTTATTTCATGGTTTGTCACAAGAGGAATCAGATCAAGCCATAGAAGTACAAAAAGTTATTGGATCGAGTAGATGTGAACTGATAAATCACCAACAAATTAGCAATATTGAGACTATGTTGGGAAAGTTAAAATGTTTTATCTCAAACGATACTGGCCTTTTGCATATTTGTTCTGCGATTGTGAAAAACAGGGAAAACAGGGATAAGTACAATAAAATCCCAGAAAACATGGTATAATATTTTCATGCCACGAATCAATCGAGTCTCTG